>WJOQ01000207.1 GCA_009618505.1 Clostridia bacterium
CTTAGCACTACACACTACTTCTCTCTTTCACTTGGTTTCTAAAATATTGAAGGGGGAAACATCCCCCCTCAACCGCCTTTGGCCTGCTCCCCCCAAGTTCAAAAACAGGCAGAGTACCTCCGGACAATTTTCTAAGGAATGAAGCTTATCCCCTCCTTTATCTCTAGAACAAAAGCACTCAATAGCTTTACAGCAGCTTCAAGGTCTTTTAAGGAAAGAACCTCCACAGGGGTATGCATATAGCGTACAGGAACCGACATTAGAGCTGTAGCCACGCCAGCTCGACTAAGCTGAATGACATTAGCATCAGTGCCGGTAGCCCCACTTACTCCGGCAAGCTGGTAGGGAATCCCTTTCTCTTGAGCAATCTTCATCAGCATTTTTCCCAGTTTAGGATTTATATTTGCTCCTCGGAAAAGAACAACTCCTTTACCCACGAGTATCTCCCCTTCTCTCTTCTTATCCACATCAGGATGATCAGTAGCATGGTCTACTTCCACAGCGATTCCCACCTGAGGGTTGATAGCATAAGCGGCTGTGCGCGCTCCTCTTAAGCCTATCTCCTCCTGTACAGTAGAGGTAGCAAATACTGCTGCCCGCAATGGTCTATCACTAATTCGTCTTAAAACTTCACAAATCACAAAAGCCCCCACTTTGTCGTCAAAACCCCGGGACACTACTAACTCTCCTGCCAATCTTTCCAATCTCTCCCAAAAAGTAATAGGGTCACCAATCGAAATCATTTTCTCTGCTTCTTTCTTATCCTTTGCTCCTATATCAATCCATTGCTGGGAAAGCTCAACTACCTTCTTTCTCTCTTCTTCTTTAAGCATATGAATAGCTTTTCTTCCGATTACTCCCAATACTGGACCCTTGCCGGTATGAATTTGCACTCTTTTCCCTGGAGTAATATGAGCATCTACTCCTCCTATAGAAGAAAAAAAGACAAATCCTTTCTCGTCAATATATTTGACCATAAATCCAATTTCATCACAGTGACCAGCTAGCATTAAACGAGGCTTTCCCTGAGGGTTTTTTATCCCCATCACATTTCCATGCACATCAGTTTTTACCTGATCAGCAAACTTTTCCATCTCTTTCCTGACCACCTTCTGGACTGGCTCTTCAAATCCAGAAGGACTGGGTGCCCGCACTAGGTCTGTTAGTAATTGAAAAGACTCTTTTTTCATTTCGTCACCTTACCAGTTACCCTTCTCCGGCTACTGTATAGTGGAAACAAAAAGCAGAAAAAGATAGGGTGTAGTTTTTTTCTAAACGCTATACGCTAACCGCTATATTTATCCTGTATTTCAAGTAACTTCAATGGCTCTACCCGCATTAATCGATGACGTCTCAGTTTCGGGCTCAATTTGGGGAGGTTTACTCCCTGAGTAAAATACAGACATAAAGAGGGTCGTAGTCATAAAGATTATAGCCAAAACTATAATCACTTTCGCCAATGGGCTAATTGCACCCATAGCACCAAAAAACGTTCTTACTCCTCCTCCAAAAGAAGCTCCTGTACTAGCTCCTTTTCCTACCTGCAACAAAATCGTCACTATTAACAAAATACAAACCATGATATGTAAGGTTAAAAGCAGCCCCATTTTCACTCCTTGTATTTAATTATTCTGGCAAAAGAGGAAGCTTCCAAGCTTGCTCCTCCCACCAAAGCTCCGTCTATGTCAGGTTGACACATAAGTCCTTTTATGTTATCCGGCTTGGCACTTCCTCCATATTGAATACGGATGGAATTTGCTATTTCTTTTCCTAATAGCTCTTCCAGAGTAATTCTAATGAAGCGGTGCATCTCTTGAGCCTGCTCAGGAGTAGCTGTCTCTCCCGTGCCTATAGCCCATACAGGCTCATAGGCAATAACTAATTCCTCTCCATTCTGAAGATCAATTCCTTCCAGACACCCTCTTAGCTGGACTGATACTATTTCTTCCGCTTTTCCATCTTTTCTTTCTTTAAGTCTCTCTCCTACGCAGAGAATAGGTATTAAACCAGAGGAAAGAGCTGCTCTGGCTTTTTTGTTTATCTGGTTATCGTTTTCCCCAAAATATTGCCTTCTTTCAGAATGACCTAAAATAACATATTCACATCCTATATCAAGAAGCATAGAAGAAGATATTTCTCCTGTGTAGGCTCCTTCTTCCTTTTCGTGCATGTTCTGCGCTCCTAAGGCGATACTACTCCCTTCAATTACTGCTTTGACTGAACTCAAGGCAGTAAAAGGAGGAAAGACCACCACCTCCACTTCATCCAGGTTCTGAATCTCCTTTTCTAGCTCCCCCACTGTACGAACTGCTTGCTGCATTGTTTTATGCATTTTCCAGTTTCCACCAAAAATCGGCTTACGCAATTCTCTCTCCTTCTTCGTATCTCGATACTCGATACTAGATACTCGTTTTGTCCCTCGTCTTGTTTTTCTTCTTTTACGAGTATCGAGCATCTAGGATCGAGTAGCTATAACTTACGCTTTCCTCTTTTCGAGCAACAAGCGACTAGCAACGAGCAACGAATCTCTATTTACTATTCAGAGCGGCTACTCCGGGTAGTTCTTTTCCTTCCAGGAACTCCAGGGAAGCACCTCCTCCGGTAGAGATATGGCTCATCTTATCTTCTAAACCTATCCTTCTAATAGCAGCAATAGAATCTCCCCCTCCCACTACCACAGTCGCATCACATTCGGCTAACATTCTAGCTATAGTTTCAGTGCCTTTGGCAAAATCTTCTATTTCAAACATTCCCATAGGTCCGTTCCAGAAGACAGTCCTTGCTTTGTTGATAGACCCGGCAAAAAGTTTCAGTGTCTCAGGACCTATATCTAAAGCTAACCAATCAAGGGGAATCTTATCCTGCCCTACTATCTTTGCTTCTGCTCCCTTTTTTGCCTCTTTAGCTACCAGATGGTCAAGTGGAAGAAGGATTCTACATTTTTTTTCAAATGCTTTATCTATTATATTTTTCGCCTCTGATATCTTTTCTTCTTCCAGTAAGGACTTACCCACAGGAAAACCCTTTGCCTTGAGAAAAGTATAAGCCATTCCTCCTCCTATAAGAATATCCTCACATTTGTCCAGGAGATTAAGCAATACTCCTATCTTATCAGAGACCTTGGCTCCCCCCAAAATAGCCACAAAAGGAGCCTGTGGATTGGCCAAAATCCCTCCCAAAACTTCCAGTTCCTTACCCATTAGAAAACCGGCTGCCGAAGGTAAAAACCTGGCCACTCCTACAGTAGAAGCATGAGCTCGATGAGCTGTGCCGAAAGCATCGTTAATAAAAATATCTGCCAGAGAAGCTAGCTTTTTGGCAAACTGAGGATCGTTATCTGTCTCCCCTTTATAAAAACGAGTATTCTCCAAAAGCATAACCTCATCTGGCTTCATCTCTTCAGCTTTTTTCTTTACCTCGCTACCCACACACTCATCAAGCTTTAGAACTTTTTTTCCCAGAAGTTTTTCCAGACGACGAGCTACTACATCCATCCCTAGTTTCTCTACCACTTTTCCCTTTGGTCTTCCCAGGTGAGACATAAGTATAAGGCTAGCTCCTTGCTCTAAAATATATCGAATAGTAGGAAGGGACGCCCTTATTCTTGTATCATCAGTAATATCCCCTTTATCATTCAGGGTAACGTTAAAATCCACCCTCATTAGTACTCGTTTGTTCTTTAGCGCTATATCTTTGACAGTCAATTTTTCCATCACTTCTTTCTTCTTTTCCATCATTGCGAACAATATCCCGTAGTCGTGATGCGTCGTGCGTGATGCGTATTGCGCAATACGACATACGATATACGCAATACTATTTTTTTATCATATATTCGGCTAGGTCTATTATTCGACAGGAATATCCCCATTCATTGTCATACCAACCCAAAACTTTTACCAGCGTTCCTTCGATTACATAAGTATAATCTGCATCTACAATAGCCGAAGCAGAGTCTGTGGTAAAATCATGAGAAACCAGAGGTTCCGAAGAGTATTTTAAGATTCCTTTCAGGCTTCCCTGAGAAGCTTTTCTGAGAGCCAGGTTTACCTCATCTACTGTCGTTTCTTTTTCCACCTCAGCTACCAAGTCCACTAAACTAACATCAGGCGTAGGAACTCGAATAGCCAGACCATCTATCTTCCCCTCCAATTCAGGTATTACTTTTCCTGCTGCTACCGCTGCTCCAGTACTGGTAGGTATCATAGAAAGAGCAGCTGCTCTCGCTCTTCTCAAATCTTTGTGAGGTGCATCCAATAAAGCCTGGTCATTGGTATAAGAATGAATAGTGGTCATCACGGCATGCTTTATCCCGAAATTGTCTATCAAAACCTTGACTATAGGTACCAGGCAGTTAGTGGTACAAGAGGCATTAGAAACAATATCATCCTGTGCAGGACGGTAGGTTTCTTGATTCACTCCCATCACTATAGTTGGAACAGCACCTTTGGCTGGAGCACTGATAATAACTTTCTTAGCTCCGGCTTGCAGATGAGAAGCTGCTTGTTCTTTGCTTCGGAATAAACCAGTGGACTCTATTACAATATCCACCCCCATTTCCTTCCAGGGAAGACTGGCTGGATTTCTTTCCGAACAGACCTTTATCTTTTTCCCATCAATTATTATACTATCTCCTTCTGCTTTCACCTCACCCTGGTAAGTCCCGTGAATAGAATCATACTTAAACAAATAGGCCAATGTCTCGGCATCCACCAAATCATTTACAGCTACAAAATCCAAATCTGTCTTTTCCCCTAAGGCCACCCTTAAAGTAATTCTTCCAATCCTTCCAAATCCATTGATTGCTACTCTTCCCATCTATACTTCCTCCTTTTGTTTATTATTCTTCATTGATAGTTAGTCTAAATACAAGAATCATCCTTTTTCAAGAAATGATCGTATCCCCCTCCCTCTATACTGGTGCGGGTACCTCTTTTGTTGATAATAGAAATCCCTTCTCTTTTATCAACCACCTCTCCGATCAGACTACAAGAAAAATCCAACTCTTCCTCCACCAGTTTTCTTTTATTGGGGGGTACGGTAAAAAGAAGCTCGTAGTCTTCCCCTCCATAAAGCGCCCATTTCAGAAAAGACTGCTTCAATGTCTTAGCCACAGTCTTACTGGAAGGAGCTACGGGAAGTTTTTCTTCCCAGACAACCGCTCCCTTGTCGCTTTCCTTTCCCAAACGAGTAAGATCGGAAGCCAGACCATCACTAATATCTATCATTGCTGAAGCTATTCTTCTTCTGCCTATTTCCCGACCTTCTCTCAAACGGGGAAAAGGCTTAAGATGTCTTTCTATTAAAGACTCTCTTACTGATTGTCCTATAGGCAAGCTACTTTTTTCTAAACAGGCTAAACCGGCAGCCGCTGTTCCTAATTCTCCGGTGACGTAGATTAAATCTCCCTCCTCAGCTCCAGACCGCAGAACAATCTCTTCCCTCTTCGCTTGTCCCAGCAAGGAAATAGTGATAAAGAAAACAGAAGAATAAACTAAGTCCCCTCCTATTATACCCACCTTACTCAAAGAAGCTACTTCCTTCAATCCTTCATATAATTCGTCTACCAAGGAAGTCTCTTTATCTTTAGAGAGACCAAGCGAAACTAAACAATAAGTGGGACTTCCCCCTATTGCCGCAATATCAGAAATATTCACTGCCAGGGCTTTCCACCCTAGCTCTCGGAAAGAGGTATAATCCCATTTAAAATGGATATCTTCCACCAGGGTATCGCTAGTGAATAAAAGTGAATCGCCCCAAGGTACCTCTATAACTGCTGTATCGTCTCCTATTCCTACGACCGCCCCTTGTTGAAATGCCCTTAAACTAGACCTGATTCGTTGAATAAGTCCAAATTCTCCGATTTGCGATATTTTCATCCGGGCCTTCGTTCCCAATTTTCTTTAGCACTATATACGACATCCTGTATACTACATACAACTTTTGTATGGCTGGGGCGGGAGGATTCCTTCTTCCCCCCTCGCCTTCACTCGTCCTCCGAAGTCCGGCCGCCCTCACTGCCATTCGTTCCACTCATTCTTCCTCCGCGGGACGCGTTCGGGTCGGCTTCGAATCCTCCTGCGACGACACAAAATGTTCTGCTCTTTACTATATACGATATACTCGATACGATATACGGGTTTTTGGCTGGGGCGGGAGGATTCGAACCTCCGAATAACGGATCCAAAGTCCGCTGTGTTACCGCTTCACCACGCCCCAATCTCCTATCTAGTATCTCGTAAGAAAACATAGGTTTTTCTTTTCGAGATACGAGATACTAGATACGATTCACGAATTTTTACTCCAATACCAAATCAGTTACCGTATTTTTGATACCTTTAAGAGTGCGTAATTTGTCCACAACTACCTGAAGAATATCCTCAAAACTATCCGCCTCGATTAAGGCTAAAACATCCTGATCTCCTGTGGTTAGCTCTGCTCCCTTTACCTCATCAAATGTCAGCAAAGCATCCCTTACGCTTCTCTCCTTTCCCATCTCTACTTCAATCTTTAAATAAGCTCTAGCCATTTAACTCCCCCCTTTTCACTTAAGCCTCGCTTTTTCCTCCAATTCCCTTAACTCACTCTGGAAACTGTCTTTTTCCTGGGAACTGGCATAATCAATTATTAAGATGCCGGAAAGATGATCGACCTCATGTTGAAGGACATGAGCAAGAAGACCTTCTCCCTCTATCTTTGTCCTCCTTCCCTCTTCATTCAGACCCTGAACCAATACTCTCATTGCTCTCTTTACCTTTATCGTAACCCCGGGGATAGAAAGACAACCTTCTTCTATAGCACTTTCATCTTCTCTTAACATAATTAAAGGATTAGCCAGTTTTATCAATCCTCCCCCCACATCTACCACCATTAACTGCTCATCTATTCCTACCTGGCAGGCGGCTAATCCAATGCCTTGAGCTTCATACATAGTACGTGCTATTCTGTCAAATATCTCCTTTTCTCTCAGCCCTACACTACCCACTCGCACACACTGTTTTCTCAATATGGGCTCTCCGTATTCTCTAATTCTATAGACAGACATACTCTCTATCATTTCTTCTTTAGCCTATTTCTCTCATCTACAAAAATAATTTTGGACTTTAGACCTTTTGCCTCTTCATCAGTAAGCAAAACATAAGAGATAATTATCACCTTGTCGCCCACTTGAGCTAACCTCGCTGCTGCTCCATTTACACAGATTATACCTGACTTTCTTTCTCCCTCAATCGCATAAGTACTAAATCTTTCACCATTGTTCAGATTGAAAACCTCTAGTCTCTCTCCCGCTAGAATATCTGCCGCCTCCATTAGCTCTACATCAACAGTGATGCTTCCCTCATAGTTTAGCTCAGCCTGAGTAACTGTGGCTCTATGTATCTTCGACTTATATAGTGTTCTTAACATATAATTCCTTTTATTAACACTTGAAATTCACCTGAAATTCTATCACAAGACAGACCTTTGTCAACATCATGCATCATCAAGTTATAGTGTTAATGAAATGTCCTCTTGAACTTTCAATCAGAATGGATGGCAAGTTTCATCACAATATCCGATTGCCCTTCTTTCCCACCCGGATAATCCGCACCTGGCCTACCAACGTCAAAGTAAATTGATGCGCGATGCCTTTGAAAAAGAAGAATCTGTATCTTTTTGATATAGTATTGCAATTGGCTTCGCCTTTTCAGATTTCGTCCTTTTAAAACTCCTGGGAAAACCCTGTTAATTTCATTTCTTGCTAGTCTATGTAACTTCTGCTATAATCTTGCTTTCACTTACGCTACATTGGATCTTAAGAGATTTTGGAAAGAGTACAGAGAAAAACATAAAAAGGAGTTTGATAATGACTAAAGAGGAAATGATTAAGAAGAACCTTGATTTACACGCCGAATTTATGAGATATACCTTTGAAAACCCAAATGCTCTAGATAGGATACCCAAAGGCTCCCGATTGGTAATTTTGCCTGATGATGATCCCCAACTTTATGAGGAGAATCTAAAAATTGTCAAAGACTCACAGCAAAAGAAACTACCCGTTGTAATTGTGAGAATGAAAACTCCCACACCAATAGTTCCAAAGATAGAGATAATCTCTTCTTCCAATTAGTGGAAAATCCCTGAACTTTGAATCTTGAACATCGAACTTGAAAAACATTTGAAATAACTATAGGATTTCCTTTTATTCCTAACTTCATACTCTTGCTTTCCAGCTCATTTCTCAAGGCTCCCTCTCCTACCAGTAATAGTTTAACTCTTCCTCTTTTCCTTTTAGTTTTCTCGAACGTTCTTTGTTAAGCATCTTTTCATAACCTCATCAGCTTTAGCAAAACAAAACAAAATCCTGCATGTAGGCAATATAATAAAAGGGAATTACCCGAGCAAAGAATCCGATACACTGGCAGAGATAAATCATCAGTCACTGGAGGAGGAAGATGATGATCAAAGCATAAGAAAAAGAAGAGATTAGAAAACTGTATGTATTTTGTAGAACGAGACTTTAAGCGAAAATGGTTGACATTACTTTTCAAAATCCTATAATTACAAAAAGCAATGAGAAAATCTACAGAAAACTATTCAAGAAGGGAGGTTCTTACAGGTGATCGGTGAATATATTGAAGCTGCTCTAGCAAGAGCAAAATATGAAATTATTGAAGATAAAGAACCATACTATGGAGAGGTGTTGGGACTAGATGGAGTATGGGCAACTGGTAAAACCCTGGAAGAATGTCGTAAAAATCTTGCCGAAGTCATAGATGGTTGGATCGTGGTGAGATTAGGAAAGGGACTACTCATTCCTCCCATAGGAAAATATAAAATAGAAGAACCCAAAAGATTAAAAGTTGGCATCTAAACTCTCGCCGGTTCCTTGGATAGAGTTAGTGAGGCGATTGCGCAAGTTGGGCTTTGAAGGGCCTTATCGAGGAGGAAAACACCCATACATAGTCAAAGGAAATCTAGTTCTAACTATCCCAAATCCACATAGAAAAGAAATAGGAGTTGATCTCCTTATACGTATTTTGAAGCAGGCGGCAATTACGAGAAAAGAGTCGCTTAAGTAGGTTCTAAGGTAGAACCTCGAAGATCAACTCCCTTAGTCTTTCCATTACCACCCTACTCATGAGTAGCTATAGTTTGTAGGGTCCTGCTCATTGTAGGCAACCTAAAAAGCAAAAGAAAAGTGAATTAAATGAGAGAAGAAGCTACTTTGCGTATTCCGGTGACAGTGGATAAAAGCCATATTATAGCTTTGGGAGAGAGACTCTATGGAGAGAGCATTGAACTTATTCGAGAGCTGGTCAATAATGCTTATGATGCAGATGCTAGCGGAATAAATGTTCAGATAAACAAAGATAACATTGTAGTAGAAGACGATGGAAATGGCATGACTCTTGAAGGATTAAAGGAATACTTTAATATTGGTTCGCCGCAGAAAAGAATACTCAAAAAATCCCCCAGATTTGCTCGGGAAATGATTGGCCAATTTGGTATAGGTAAATTCTCCAGCCTCTCTGCCTGCCAGAGATTCGAGGTGTGGACAAAAAAAGATAACTTTGCAGCCACAGTAACCTTTGATAAGCATGAGTGGGAGAAAAATAAGGATGTCTGGCATCTTCCTTTGAAAATTCAGACTCCTTCCCCTAAACAGAAAAACGGGACGCGAGTTACCCTCACCGGATTAACCAAAAATTTCAAAGTCTCCGATGTTAAGGCTCATCTTATGGAAACGGTACCCCTTAAAGCTCCCAATTTTTCTGTCTATGTTAATGGAGAGAAACTATCTTCCCAGTATATAGCCGGCAAGAAAATTCCTTTTTTGGAGGGAACTGAGTTCGGGACAGTTTATGGGGAGATTATTTTGGTCACCTCTGATTCCTCTCCCCAAGAAAAAGCAGGTATTCAATGTAAGGTGAAAGGAGTAACCATCAAGAGAGACTTTTTTGGCCTGGAAAATTTAGGTTCGCCGGCCAAAAAGATTTATGGATTCGTCAATGCCAATTTTCTACCTATCACTAGCGATAGAACTGGCTTCATCATCGATTCTCCTCAATACCAGGCTTTTGAAACAGTAATGCAGCAGGTAGCCAAGAGAGTAAGAGAGCAATTAAGAATCCTGGCCGATGAGAGAGGTAACCGGAAGATAAATCGAAGATTAAAAGAAGCTATGAAAAGAATTGAAAAGGCTCTTTTACATAATCCGGACCTGTGCCCTTTTGGGCTGGCAGCTGAGGGAGAAAAAATTGAGCAAGGAGAAGAGAAATTAGAAATCACTAAAGAGGAAAAAGGAGGACCTCCTCCGGAAGAATGGAAAGAGCCGAAAGGAAGGAGCAAAGAAAAGCCAAAATTTGAGGAATTCCCGCGAAAGAGGCCAAAAATAAGATCCTTGACTTCAACCGGGGTAATCAGACAACTAAAGGCAAAAGAGATGGGAATAACCTGCCTGGTCGATCATTTTGGAGAAGATGGACCCGAATCCTATATTGAAGGGTCGATGGTCTATATCAACCGAGACCATCCCGTTTATAAGGAGGCAGCTAAGACAAGGCTATCTTTTGTTATGCATCTGGCTCGTTTGTTAACCCAGGAAATTGCCCTTCTTTCCCACCCGGATAATCCCCACCTGGCCTACCAACGTCAAAGTAAATTGATGCGCGATGCCTTCGAGAAAGAGGAATCTACATCTTTTTAATTTAAGCGTTGACCAGAGGTTTTCACAAATAATATTTAGATAGTTTTATATTCACAAAGTTATACTTCTACAGTATGTTATATATAGATTCGATTCAATAGGAGGCGAGAACAATGGGTAAAACTACATTTGCCATAAAGATTAGTGAAGAAGTTGTGAAGAGTTTTAAAACATTCTGTAAAGAACACGGCATCAAATATTCCTTCTTTGTAGAGGAAGCCATCAAAGGAAAACTAGAAGAGGAAGAGCTCAAAGAGGATCTTTTAGACTTGAAGACTCTTGGCAAGGAAGAAAAACTCGCCATTCCCTTTGAGAAATATTTAAGGAGTCGCGGTGCATGAAATAAATATTATTCCTTCAGCGAGGAAAGATCTAGGTGGCTTAGATAAAAAGGTTTTTACTCAGATAAAAAATAAGATAATTTCTTTAGCCTCTGATCCCCGTCTTTCTGGTTCTTTAAAGTTGACCGTCGAGGAGGGTTATCGCATAAGAAGTCGGAATTATAAAATTCTATATCGTATAGATGACAAAGATAACATGATCTACGTCTATAGGGTAAAACATAGAAAAGAATCTTACAGATAAATTTCCTTTGATGATAGGGGAAGTGGAGAAGATCATTGGCCGCAAAATCACGGCTGAGAAATGGAATCGATTGTGATTTGAATATATGAACCTTGAACTTTTAAAACCCAAACTAAACTTCTTTTGGAGGCTTCAGCTGAGCCTTTCATAAATCTTTTCCAGCCTGAAGACACTCTTTTCTATCCTATGAGCTTGTATCATTCGATAAGGCTCTTCCTCCATAGATTCTCTCAATTTCACATCAGAAAGAATTCTATTTATTGTTTTCTGCCTCCTCCCTTTTCCTCTTTTTCCAGGAAAAATACTTCCACCTGAGCACTTCCCTGCCCTTCTTTTTTGACAATATAGTACCATCATTTTCCTGCAAAAGTTGGCTGAAGACTAACGGTGCAAAGAAAAAGACCCATAATCCCATTACCGTGTATCGCAATAAGTCGTATAAATAGATGGTGGGAAAGATTTCTTTCAGTATAGTTCGAATAATAAACAAGATGACAAGACCTATTAATCCCTTGAAAAACTGTATTTTAAGAGAAGCTCGTTCAACAAACCCAATATATTTATTTTCCAATGTACTACCTACTCCCATCCCTACAAGAAGACCAAAAACTTTTGCCGAGTTGGGGTTATGATAAAGTGCAAATAATAGTAGGGGCAAACAGACTGATATTGTTATCTTGGCCAGTAAAGACAAATTCATCAATCTCTTGCCAATAATATTATATATTTTGATAAAGATAAAAGTAATGAATAGTCCTATTAAAATACCACCTATAACATCATGTGGGTAATGGAGCCCGAGATAAACTCTAGAAAGAGAGATAAATATCACGAAAATCACTCCTAAGCATAATAAAAATCTCTTTTTAGCTTTGCTTACCACATATGACCAAAAAGTAGTTGTTCCTTGTGAATGTGCACTAGGAAAACCTACAGTACCTGCAGTGGCCTCTTTATATAATATCCTGATTGAGGGGTCCGATGGACGGGGAAGGTAGAAAAAAGCTTTTAGAGTTAAATTTACAAATGCTGATAATGAGAAAAGTAGAGCTAGCCTAAAACCATTCCTTTTACTAAAACACCAATAAATAATCGGAATGATCAGCATATAAAAGGTCTCCGAGCCTAAATTAGTAATAGCCCTGAAGAGCATATCAAAAGTAGAGTTAGAAATTGACTGAATTAAAAGAATTATTTGAATCTCGCTCATGGCTGAATTTCCCTTAATTTTCTCCCAATCATATATTCACTTATCTTCAATGGTTTAGCATAGACCCAATATAGAGTTTGCATTCCGGTATGTTTTGTAGTTAGTGTGAAGGGAGCAAGGAGATGTAGGTATTCGTCCTTGCAATACTAAGGTGAAATTGCTGCCCTACACAATGCTATTTGTATCAAGTTATTTTGATTTCCTTTTAGTCTATATAGGGTGAAATGAATTTACACGATTCTATCCCCTCTTCTCCTGAATTTGTATTGCACAAAAAAGATAATCCCTCCAATGAGTTCTATCCCTGGCAATAGAAGACTCCCCCAATATACATTTGTTTTACTTATTATCAAAACGGGAATAAGATGAGATCCCGAAAGACAGAAAAGTTCTATACTGGTAATAAAAGAGAAATGTTTCCAGAGAATATTTTTAGCAACGGCCTGCCGATAATAATATTCGGCAAAAATAACAAGAACAAGCCATAAAACACCCAATATGAGAAAAATCATTTTATCTACTGCGGAAGCAGCCCATCTACTAACTGAGAAGAGATAAAGAATAGATAAAGATAAGTTTCTAGCGGAAATTAGACATAAAAATCCTAACCCTGCAGTAATAACCCAAAATACATAAACCAATATCCATTGTATCCAACTAGTCTTCATTTTATGAAATTTCCCCGGCACCTCTTTAGTTAATCTTTTTCTGTTAAGCATTCTTTTATAACCTCATCAGCTTCAGCAAAACGAAACAAAATTCTGAATGTGGGTGACAAAATTAAAAGGAAACTACCTCAGTAAAGAATCCGATATACTGACAAAGATAAGTCATCAGTCACCGGACAAGGAAGATGACTCTAATTTTACCCTTTTTTAATTAAAACTGCAAGGTGGGAGGCTATGAAAAGGATTGAAAAGACTCTTTTGCATAATCCGGACCTTTGTCCTTTTGGACTGATAGCTCAGGGAGAAAAGATTGAGGAAGGAGAAGAGGTCGAATAATCCCCATTTAGACATTCCATTAACGCTCTTCTTTAAGTCTTGTTTTAACGAACTACTGCCAATAACTTAATTTTCTGTTCAGAGGTTCCATCGCTACCTTG
>WJOQ01000039.1 GCA_009618505.1 Clostridia bacterium
CAGGGAGCTCCTCAAGAAGTACTTACCAAAGAAATTATACAAAAGGTATATGGAGTAAAGCCAATACTGATAAATCACCCTCACCTCAAAGTTCCCCAGGTAATAATGTAAACAATTAAAAGAACAGAACAGTCTGCAATTAGTAACAAAAGAACTAAAAGTCAAATAAATAAAGGGGTTCTATTAGACGAATGCCAAACCCAGCTTATTTAGAGTGAAGGGATATAATGGTTTGAACCGTTATATCCCTTCACTCTTTGCCCAACGACCACATCAACTACTTCCTAGCAGCATTGTTCTTTTTTTGTATACTTCATTGGCTCCTTATCAAAATTTTCCTTGCAGGCAGGAGAGCAGAAATAAAAGTTCTGGCCCATATGCTTGCTACTGATCGAAATTTGGAGATCAACGAACACCCCACAGACGGGGTCTTTTATCATCCGAGAACCTCCCGAACCAGAACCTTCCTCATGGTTGGAATGTCTTCCCTGTCCATCATCGCCTGAGCCATGTCCACCATGACCCCCGTGTCCCATACCACAGCCACCACCTCTTCTCATCATCAAATAAAATAAACCACTGAAAATGATAATCGATAAGATACTATTCACTTTCATTCACTTCCTTTCTTTTGCCAGTTCGGTTTAATTTTAGCCTTCCTTAGGCGCAGGGAATTGGTGACCACGTTTACAGAGCTGAAAGCCATGGCCGCCTCAGCAATAATTGGATGTAAAAGACCTAAAATTGCTATAGGTATGGCAACAGTATTGTAAAAGAAGGCCCAAAACAGGTTCTGTTTGATTTTACTGAAAGTAGCCTTTGAGAGTTTCACTGCTGTCACTACTCCGCTCAAGTTGCCTCTGACCAGAGTTATATCAGAAGATTCTATGGCAATATCTGTTCCTGTCCCTATGGCTATGCCAACATTTGCCTGTTTCAAAGCTGGAGCATCGTTAATCCCGTCACCTACCATAGCCACATGGCCATCGTACTCACTTTGCAACTTTTTAATCTCACGAACTTTGTCTTGAGGCAGTACCTCAGCTACGATTCTGTCAATACCTACTGAATTCGCTATAGCATCAGCGGTTCTCTTGTTATCTCCAGTTAACATTACTGTCTTCATTCCTAACTCTCTTAAATTTTTAATTGCATCGATGGAGTTATCTTTAAGGGTATCAGCCACAGCAATAGTTCCTAAAAGCTTTCCATCTGATGCGACCAGTATGGCTGTCTTGGCCTCATCCTCTAACTCTTCTAATTTCTTCTGCAAGACACTATAATCCACTCCGAACTCCTGCATTAGCCTTTGGTTTCCTATTAAAGCCTTTTCTCCATCAATAGTTGCTCTGACTCCTTTACCCGTAATAGCCTCGAATTCCGTGACTTCCTTGAGCTTTAAGTTCTTCTCTTTGGCTTTTTTTATTATAGCCTCGGCTAAGGGGTGTTCGGAGTTGGCCTCGAGACTTGCTGCCAAAATAAGCAGCTCTTCTTCCTTCACTTTTTCTACTGGTACTGCATCAGTTACTTCGGGGGCTCCCTTAGTAATAGTCCCTGTCTTGTCAAAAATAACAACACGAATATCTTTCATAGTCTGAATGGCTTCACCATTGCGGATTAATACACCGTTTTCTGCACCCATACCGCTACCCACCATCAAAGCTGTGGGCGTAGCCAGTCCTAAGGCGCAGGGGCAAGCGATCACTAATACGGCGACCGTAGCAAGAATAGCCAGCGAAATTGACCCTATGCCAGGGGTTACCCAGGGAATAAAACTACTTGCCCAGATGATAACTGCATTCATAGGTCCAGGCAGTAATAGCCACAATAAGAAGGTCAGACTAGCAATAACCAGAACCGCAGGGACAAAATAGCTGATGACTTTATCGGCAAACTCTTGAATGGGTACTTTCGAGCCCTGACATTCTTCCACCATTTTGATGACCTGGGCAAGAAAAGTATCATTACCTACTTTAGTAGATTTAACTTTCAAAACACCTCTTTGGTTGATGGTCGATCCGATGACTTCAGCTCCTACCTTCTTTCCCACCGGCATCGATTCGCCAGTTGCCATAGATTCGTCTACAGCGCTCTCACCGGAGATTACCTTTCCATCAGTAGGAATCTTCTCGCCCGGCTTTACTAACATAATATCTCCTACTTGAACTTCCTCAATGGGAACCTCTTTTTCTTGACCATCGATGATGAGCCGCGCAGTTTTGGCCCCCAATTGCAAAAGCTTCTTGATCGCCTGCGAAGCTCTACCTTTGGCTACAGTCTCCATGTATCTACCGGTTAAGTGAAAGGCCATGATCATGGCGGCAACCCCAGAATAGCTTGCTATAGGCATACCTAAAAGCTGAACTGGCCCCGTAATGTAGGAAGCTATTGTCCCCATGGCAATCAACACGTCCATGTTAGTATTCCTATGAGAAACTGCTTTGTAGGCCCCTCTTAGTGTTCCCCACCCCATGCCAAACATCACTGGGGTAGCCAATCCTAATATGACCCAGGGATAGCCGGGCATGATCCACCAATCAAACATCTCAAAGAGCATCAGTATAATAATAGGAATAGTAAGTCCCCAGGCCCAGCTCATGAGCTTTTTGTCCCTGGCTATCTTTTTCAAGTCCTGGTCTATTTTCTCTTCTTCTCTTTTTTCCTCTTCACCCTTTCTTATAGCAGTTTTACCCACACTGTAGCCAGTGTCTGAAACAACTTTCTCCAGCTGGCCTATAGTCAACACATGGGGATCATATTTGATAGTTGTTTCCTCAGTTGCCACGTTCACATTGGCATCTTTTACGCCCTCTGTTCTGTTCAATGCTTTTTCGATAGTTTGGGCGCAAGAGGCACAGGTCATTCCTTCGATTTTGAGTATAACCTTATTTAACTCTGGAGCTTTCTGAGTAACACCATACCCTACATCTTCAACTGCTTTCCGCAGATGTCCTATACTTACCTCCTGATCGTCATATTCAACCACAGCTTTCTCGGTAGCAAAATTGACGTTGGCTCTTTTGACTCCCTTAACTTTTTGTAAACTTTTTTCAATTGTCTGGGCACAACTGACGCAAGACATCCCCTCAATTTTTAAAATTTCCTTAATAATAGACATTTTAGCTTTCTCTCCTTACCATTCCCCACCTATTTAATGGTAGGATTAATATATAGCGTAATTATTATCAATCTGTCAAGAATCCTGTATCATGTGGTTGCAGTGCTTCAAGTTCTTAAACAAATCCCCCCCCTATGGGGGTGGCTCAACCTTATCATATTTTTTTATTTCTGTCAAGAGCTGGAAACACAAGTTGACAAAACAAGCAGAAAATGTTAGAATATTTTTATACTACGGAGGGGGGGTATATTTAAATATGCTAAAGGGTGTCAAACAAAATGTGCTATCAAGGCTAAAATCTATTGAAGGGCACATAAAAGGTATTATAAAGATGGTTGAAGAGGAGCGCTACTGCATTGACCTCCTAAAGCAACTTTCCGCTGTACAAGCTGCTTTAGATAAAGTCAACGCACAAGTGTTAGAAGGTCACATGAAAACCTGTGTCAGTGATGCCATAAGAGATAACTCTGGCGAAGAGGTAATAAATGAGCTTATGGAAACACTCAAATATATGCGCAAACTATAAGATATAACTATAGAAGTTCTTTGCTTTCCAGTCTACCAAGCAGGTCTTTGTATCATATTACAAAGATTATATATAAAATTATTACCTTATTAAAATAGACAAAGTCAATATATGGGGAGTTTAGTCACTTTACTGTCTTTTATTTTCAATTCTTGCTCTGATTTTTACCATAGAGTTCTATACCTCTTTTAACTATTTTATTCACTTCCACAAGACAACATCTTCCTGAAGGATTCTTAATTTCGCACACACATTCTCCAGCCTTCACCTTGACACTTATTTCTTGCCCAGCAGTGCTGTATTCGAATTGCTTAATCTGGTTAAAAATTCTCCCACTCGTCCATCTAAAGCAATAACACACTGGAATAGGATTTTTTGTTTCTTTTATACCAACCCTGACTTTAATATCTTCCTTATGCAAATAAACCTGTTCTTCATTATTAAAGTAAACAACTTGGCAGTTGGGGGTTTCACAAAAATAGAATCCGTCGAAACTCTTGATAACCTTATGCTTTGGCTCCTTAACAAGACTCTTTAAGGTTATTTGCTTAACAGATTTCCCTTTGTTACCACATTCTTTGCAAATAGAGGTGTCTCCACTCACAGGGATATTACAGCAAGTGTGTTCAGATTGATTTATTTTTTTGTCAGGCATCTTTTACCTCCTTGATTCAATAATGTATAAAGTTTCGTGGGTATACGAAGTTGCCAAGGCAATTTGGGTGAGCCTAAGCGAACCGAATACCCATTGTTAAGTGGGGGTGCTAGCCCCGAAGCGACCGTTGGGGAGCGAAGAGTTGTGGACGAAGGTTGTTTATCCCCATCTACATTGTTCATTTCACTCATCCTCTCTCGTTACCCAAGTTCTCAGACCTTTGCGGACATTTGCTTATTTTTTTCAATAAATATGCTAATATCATCCCAACAATGAAAGCAATTGCCATATTAGTTATTAGTGCTAATATTGCTATGATGCCTGATACAATATAAGAATCCGTTTTCAAACCATGTTTTCCCAATTCAATTCCAACAAAAATTAATAATGCACCAAAAACACCAAGAGGGATAATTGCTACAAATTCTGGACTGGCAAAGAATAGAGCAATCGGTAACAATATCAAACCACTAATGATATTTGACCCGCCCGTCCTTGCTCCAAATCTGTATTGTGCAGCAAGACCACCAGCACCATGACACATCGGGAATCCTCCAAAAGGAACAGATGTTAGATTCATAAGACCAATACTTATT
>WJOQ01000147.1 GCA_009618505.1 Clostridia bacterium
TCTATACCTGGAAAACCTTAAGAATTTGAATGTTAAAGTACAAATCGCTACCGAGGACGGAAGTCAGGGCTACAAGGGCCTGCTTAGCGAATTCTTCTTTCATCTTCTCAAAGAAAATTCTCAAATAGACTTAGTTTGCGCCTGCGGCCCTATGCCTATGCTCAAAAAGATAGCTCAATTAAGCCTGAAGTACAAAATCCCCTGTCAAGTATCATTGGAACAAAGAATGGGCTGTGGGATAGGAGTTTGTTTGGGATGCACCATAAAGGGAGAGAGTGGCTATCTCCGTGTCTGTAGTGATGGCCCAGTTTTCCAGGCTAATCAAATCCGCTGGAAAGAAGAAAGGTAAGTAGTTGAACATAAATCTGAAGAGCAAGTTGGGTCGGGTTAGTCTAAATAACCCGGTTCTGGTTGCAGCGGGGACATTTGGGTTCGGAGAAGAATACACCGCCCTCATCAATCTTAACAAACTGGGAGGAATAATAACTAAGACAGTAACGCTGGAACCCAGGAAGGGAAATCCCCCCCCTCGTTTGACAGAAACACCTGCTGGACTTCTCAATGCTATCGGACTAGAAAATCCAGGAATAGATGTTTTTCTTAAGCAAAAATTGCCCTTTTTTGAGTCAATTCGAGGCTGTGCTCATTGTCAACATTGCCGGAGAAAAAGAAGAAGATTATCTCACTCTTGCTGAAAGACTGAATGAGAAAGAAAGAATCGATGCTCTAGAAATAAATATCTCCTGTCCCAATGTGAAAGAAAAAGGCCTTATTTTTGGCACCGACCCGGGACGAACTTTTTTGCTAGTAAAGAAATTGAGAGAAGTTACCAATATCCCTCTTATAATCAAACTAACGCCCAATGTAACTGATATCAGTGAAATCGCCCAGGCTGCTCAGGAGGCAGGAGCGGAAGCCTTATCATTGATAAATACCATACTGGGTATGTCCATTGATGTAGAGACGAGAAGACCTAAGTTAGGTAACATCACCGGGGGTCTTTCTGGGCCAGCAATAAGACCTATCGCCGTAAGAATGGTACGAGAAACTTTTCAAAAGGTTAGCCTGCCTATAATAGGAATGGGGGGAATAACCTGCAGCGAGGATGCCTTAGAATTCATTCTGGCAGGGGCCAGTGCAGTAGCTGTAGGAACGGCAAATTTCATCGATCCTAGCACAGCCCTCAGGATAGTTGAGGGGATTAAACAATATATGCAAAGAAAAGGTATTGAAAACTTTGAGGATTTAATAGGTTGGCTTAATATAGGTTAGGCCAATTTCGGGCAAGCGCTGTTCTCGATGTCTTGAAACGCTATCTTTGAGGGGGAAAACATTTCCCCTCAACGTGCTCTAAAGGCTTCTAGCTACGGAAAAAGTGTAAGGAGTATGATTGATATCCGTTTCGCCTCGTAGGTGGACAAAGCTTGTCCAAGCGAGATACGAGATACGATTCACCAAATACGATATAGAGGATATATTTCCATGTTCGTCTGGTTGAAATTTCTTATGTGTGGTGCATCTATCCTTTATGTAGGCTACAGACTATCCTACTATGGGGATGTCATTTCTGAAAAAACAAATCTCAGTCGAGGCCTGATAGGATTTGTCTTTCTTTCCCTGGCTACAACCCTTCCGGAAATGGTTACCAGCGTTAGCGCTATAACCATCGTTCAATCACCTGACCTGGCCGCAGGCAATATCTTTGGCTCTATCGTGATGAACATAATGTTTATTGCCTTACTAGATTTAATCCAGGGAAGAGGCTCTCTCCTTCATACAATAAAAACAAGTCATATCCTTTATGGAGGTTTAGGCATCATAGCTATGGCTATTGCTACTTTCTCTATCATGCTGCGACACGAGTTCACAGGCAATCTGGGCCTATTTAATTTTGGATTGGACAGCCTTATTCTCATTATTATTTATGCCGTTGGGTTGAAACTCATCTTTGGCCAGGACAAAAAAATTAAGTCAGAGGAAGAAAACTCGGTAAAGCCACCTTCAATATACTCAGGAATTCGCCTCAGTTCAGCCATAACGCTGTTTTCCCTTTGTTTTATTATCATAGTCTTCCTGGCAGTATGGTTAGCTAGTATTGGAGACGAAATAGTAATATCTATGAATTGGAACGAGGCCCTGGTAGGCACCGTTTTCCTTGCTCTGGCTACGTCACTACCTGAACTGGTAGTCTCTATAAGCAGTCTTAAGTTTGGCGCTGATATGGCTGTCGGTAATATCCTGGGAGCTAACTTCCTGGACATAATGATCATCCCTGCCTGTGATATTTTCTTTCGCCAGGGAGAGTTTCTCTCTCATGTAACTCCCAAACATACCATAACTCTCATTTTAGGTATAATCCTTACCGGAATTGTAGTTATAGGATTGATCTATAGATCCCGCAGATCTTTCTTAAAATTGGGTTGGGATGTCATAGCTATGCTGGCTACCTTTGTAGTAGGTGGATATTTCCTGATTTTAATAATGAAGGGTTAAACAAGAGATATGGATTGAGAAAATGGGGAAGGTGAAAGAGCCCTTACCGGTGAAGTTGGTAGTAGGTATGATTTCGGGGGAAGAAAGTCTATTTGAGCAAGCAGAGAAAAAACTTACTCAAAAATTTGGATTGGTTGACTTCACAAGCTCGCTTTTGCCTTTTAATTGTACCGATTATTATAAAAAGAAGATGCAAATAAATCTAAAAAGGAAATTCATTAGCTTCACCAGCTTAATCGATCCAGCAAGAATAGTAGAGATAAAACTGTTTACTAACCAGCTTGAGGAAAACTTCTTCTGTCCTCACTCTAAACAACGGCGTCTCAATCTCGACCCCGGATATATCACCCTGGCTAAACTGGTTTTAGCTACCAGTAAGAATTTTCAACACCGAATTTACCTTGGCAAAGGAATCTATGCTGAAATTACTCTTAGATATAAGAGAGGGAAGGGATTTACTTGTTGGGAGTGGACCTATCCTGATTATAGAAGCAAAGAATACATTGAAATATTCAACCATTTGCGGGAAATTTACTGCCATCAAGTCTTACAGAATCATCCTTCCTTGACATAGTCAATTCTAAGAAGCGTCTCCGGATAAACTATTTCTGGCGCCATTCTCGTATCGCGTCGTGCGTGATGCGTATTGCGCAATACGACATACGATATACGCAATACGAGATTGTCCTTCGGTAGGCCATATATCATCAACGTTATTATTTTGAAGATTGACAGAACAGAGAAAAAATGTTATCAATGTACCCTCTATTGACAAATCGTAGCATCGAAATTTCAATGATTTTTTCGTTTAACAGGGGGAGCAGGCTGAAGGCCGTTGAGGGGGAATGTTTTCCCCCTCAAATATCTTGAAGGGAAAGGAGAAAGTGAGTGAAGGTTTTTATTGATACAGCAAAATTAGATGAAATTAGGGAAGCCTGTTCCTGGGGGATAGTGGATGGGGTAACCACAAATCCGT
This sequence comes from Clostridia bacterium, assembly GCA_009618505.1. Next base: position 3,470 of record WJOQ01000147.1, read on the forward strand.
CTCTCATTAAAAAAGCAGTGGATGCGCTAAAAGCAAAGAGCGAAAATATTGAAATGGAAGTCTATATCAAACAGATATGCGAGACAGTAGGCGAAGGTAAACCGGTTAGTCTGGAAGTGATTAGTCTAACTAGAGGGAAGATGATAGAAGAGGCAGAAATCCTCTATCATAAATTCAATAAAATAGCTGATAATGTAGTCATAAAAATTCCCATCAATACCTATAACGGAAAGGACACCACCTCTGACTATGACGGCCTCAAAGTCATAAGTGAATTAGGCAGGAAAGATATTCCGGTAAATGTAACCCTGATTATGAGCTCTGAGCAAGCACTTCTAGCAGCCAAGGCTGGCGCTAAATACGCCAGTCCCTTTGCCGGAAGAATAGATGATTATATCAGAAAAAATCTAGATATAAAGTTTGAGAAACAAGACTATTTTGACTTTTGCTTAATGGAAGCCATAGGAGAACAGAGATTTTATGAAAGAATAGAGGACACCTCTGACAAGCCACCTCAATCAGTCTACCTTGACCAGGAAATAAAAAAATATATTGACTTCGCTAAAGACAAAGGAATTGGCAGTGGAGTGGATTTGATTAAAAGTATCATGAAAGTCTATAAAAACTACAATATGAAAACGGAGGTAATCGCAGCCAGTATTAGAAATGCAAGGCAGGTAAAAGAAATGGCTGAGGCGGGAGCTGATATCGCCACTATACCATTTAATGTAATCAGAGAAATGATTGGGCATCCCAAAACTGCAGAGGGAATCAAGAATTTTGTGGCTGACGTGATACCGGAATACAGTGCTTTATTCAAATAAGGAGCTATCTGTCTGAAGAGATACTATGAAAGGATATAGAGCAGGACTTGTTCTGGAAATAGTGGGTATTTCCTACGCTCAGCTCGATTACTGGGCAAAAATAGGTTTTATCAAGCCTAGCATAAAGAGCAGCGGCAAGGAGAGCAGACGCCTTTATTCCTTCGCCGATTTGGTGCGGCTGAATGCCGCCAAAAGTCTCCTGGACAGTGGTGTTTCCCTGCAAAAAATAAGAAAAAGCCTGAATTATCTTAAACGACACGAACCAGAGATAAAGGAACCCCTATCAGAACTCAAGCTTCTTACCAACGGCAAAAGTATCTTCACCCTAACCAATGATCCCAAAAAAGTGATGGATGTTTTAAATAAAAGACAACTTGTCTGGAGTATAGCTATTGACAAAATCTCCCAGAAAACAAAGAGTGAAATTAAGAAAATAGGAAAAAAACAAGCTTCAGATAAAGCCAGCTAGCTCTCCCTCAAGCTATTATTTCCATAAATATACTAAGAATATAGGTAAGTAGAAGAAGTTATAGAATCGGTACGCTATGCACTCCAAAATGGGATGCCAGGCGGTGGCTATATTTTCTCTACCAGTAATTGTATCTATACAGGCATGAGACTTTCTCGCTATAATCTAATGCTTAATATCTGGCGAGAAGATGGAAATTATGACTAAGCGAGAGGTAAATTTAAAGATATTTGAGAAGAAAACAGAGAATCAAGTTTTGTTTCAACCAAGAATTGAATGGTGGTATCAATATAATAAAATTCGAGGAACCCTTCCACCAAGATATCAAAAGATGGATTTATTGGAACTTTTCGATGATTTAAATGTATCTATCAGATATTTTAGCTATGCTACGGGATTGCCAGATGCCATCAGAGTAAGACATTCAAAAAAGGCAAAGGAAAAGATTAAGGGGGAGAAAAAATTTTTGATTTATGACACTCCCAAAGGTGAACTAGTTGAGGAGTTGAGGCAATCCTCTGATGGAGCATGGCGGATTCATAAGTTTTCCGTAGAGACAACTGAAGATATAGAGAAGGCAATATGGCTCTTTGAAAATACCTCTTGCATGCTCATAAGAGAGAACTTCGAGAAAGGAAGTAAGTTTGTGGGAGAAAGAGGCGAACCTCAGTTTTTCGTTCCCCGAAGCGGCTATCAACGTCTTGCTATAGAGCTTATGGGCATGGAAAACTTGATATATCTCTTGGTTGATTTCCCAAAAAAGGTTGAAAGATTAATGCAGGCGATTAATAATTCCTATGATTCTCTTTATGAAGATATAATCTCCTACCGAAAGGTAAAAATAATAAATTTTGGGGAAAATATAGATGCCAACATAGTCCCTCCTCCCTATTTTGAAAAATATTGTCTTCCTTTTTATGACACAAGATCAAGGCAACTTCAAAAAGCTGGCATATATACCCACATTCATATTGATGGAAGTTTTAAGCCTTTATTTAAATACCTTAAAGATTTACCTTTTGATGGACTGGAAGCATTAACTCCTCTTCCTCAGGGAGATGTAAGCCTGGAGGAGATGAAAGATGCTGTAGGGAAAAAGATATTACTTGACGGGATTCCCGCTATTATATTTCTTGCTGATTACCCGCTGCAAAAATTCAAGGATTTTGTAAGAAAAATAATAGAACTTTTTTGGCCCAGGCTTATTCTGGGGGCATCCGATGAAGTGCCTCCGCCTGCTGACATAGAAAGAGTAAAAATTGTCTCTGAGATTGTAAATAATTTTAACCATGAAAAGTTATAACCTCGTCAAAAAAGAGGATATTACGGAAAAATGAATAAATGGAGGCTATACCATCTATGAATGAAAAATTAGAAAAGTGGTTAACACAGGCAGAAGAAATTATTACTAGCTTAGAAAAAGCGCAACAATTAGGTGGATGGAAATTCATTCAGGCAGAATTAGAAAGAGCAGAAGAAATCGGGTTTGATGATAGCTCCTGGGAAGAAACTAAGGGAAATCCTGACTGGTCCCCGGCAGCCGGAACTTTCTGGCAACGCAAGGAGCTCATCTTTCCTCCCTATATAGAAGGAATTTCATTAAAAGGAAGTAAAGTAGATTCAATTACTGTGGCTACCTCAGGAATAGAGATATTCCTTGATGGCAAAAGCCTGACCAAATATGATTATTGGGCTGATATGCGCTCTCATAATTTAACCATTATTGAAAGAATAGAGCCCTCTCGAGAATATCTTTTAGCCTTGAGATTCCCTAAGGGAGATGGCCTTGGCGGGTGTGAAATAAAGCTCCGTATCCAAGCTCTGGACGAGATGGCCTTTGAACTTTCTACAGTGATGCAAGAGATTAACTTTGTCCAGAAAGTTCTTCTTGAAAAAGAAGAGAATTTAGAAGAGGATTTCTTAAGAGTACTAGAAGCATTAAATGTGGAAGCTCTAAAAAAAAGAGACTGGCCAAAGATTCTCTCTTCTTTAGAAAAGGCAGAAAAAGCTCTAACCTTATTTCAATCCCGAGCTAAGGAATATAAAGTCTATTTGGTTGGACACTCCCATATTGATATGAACTGGCTCTGGCCAATGGAAGACACTATTGATATATGTTTGCGTGATTTTGATACAGTGAATAAGCTCATGAAAGAATATCCATCTCTTCATTTCTCCCAAAGCCAGGCAGCAGTATATGAAATCGTAAGAAAAAAGGACCCTTCTTTATTTAATCAGGTCAAAGAGAGGATAAAAGAGAAAAGATGGGAGCCCACCTCTTCTACCTGGGTAGAAGGAGACTTAAATATGGCTGCTGGTGAAGCTCTGGTGCGCCAACTTCTCTATGGCAAAACTTATACAAGGAAGATATTAGGAGCTAACCCCAAAGTGTGCTGGGAGCCAGATACTTTTGGTCATCCAGTAAGCTATCCTCAAATCCTGGCTAAAGCCGGAATTAAATATTACTACTTTATGCGCTGCGGCAAAAAGCTGCCCATTTTCTGGTGGGAGGCCCCTGACGGCTCAAGAGTTCTTGCTTTTAACAGTATTTACAATGGAGAAATCACTGCCAAAGATGTTGTCTCAATCGCTACAGAAATCGCCAGAGACTATGCAATCAAATCAAGTATGTATCTTTTTGGTGTGGGAGACCATGGAGGAGGCCCTACCCGAAGAGATATTCTTACTAAAATGGAGCTTGATAAAAGACCAGCCTTACCAAATCTAATATTTAGTTCCTCCCAGGACTTTTACGATGAGGCTTTAAAAGAAAAGATAGATTACCCTGTAGTTAAAGAGGAACTCAATCCTATTTTTGAGGGCTGCTACACTACTCACTCTGATATCAAAAGAATGAACAGAGAAGGAGAAAATCTTCTTTTGACCGCAGAAGCTTTAGCTACCCTGGCCAGTCTTTATGGTTATTCCTATCCACACAGCTCTTTAAAAGAAGCCTGGGAAAAGGTTTGCTTCAATCAGTTTCATGATATTCTTGATGGCTCGGCTATTCACTCCTCCTATGAATATTCAGGAAAACTGGCACAAGAGGCAAAGGAAAGTACCGAAAGGATAATCGAGAATTCACTCGGCTTTCTTTCTTCCCATATCAAAACAGAGGGGAAAAACAAAAAGGCTCTTCCTCTCATTGTCTTTAATCAATTAGGCTGGCTAAGAGATGACCTGGTAGCTATAGAGATGCCCCGGAAAGCTTTTTCATCTTTTCACTTAGTTGACGAAAAAGATAATTTAGTTTCTTTTCAAATAGAGCAAAAAAAGCTAGTCTTTATGGCCGACAAAGTGCCTGCCTTTGGCTACAAGACTTACTGGATGGTTGAAGGAAAAAAAACTCCTTTTTCTGAAGCAAAGCTCTCAATTAACAAAGAAGGGAAAATGGAGAGTACAGATTATCTCCTCCAGGTAGAGCCTTCTACTGGAGTGATAACAAGACTCTATGATAAAAAAGCTCAAAAAGAGATATTTCGTCCTTCTTCTCTAATGGAAGGAAATCCTGATACCTATGTCATTGATAAGGCAAGTAATCTTTTGCGTCTCTTCAAAGAAACTCCTCATTCTATGTCTAGTTGGGTCATTGGAAATATAGAGAAAGTAGTAAATTTATCGAATGGATGCCAGATAAAGATAGAAGAGAAAGGTCCGGTAAGAGTGATATTAGGCATTAACCGTTCTTTCAACCAATCTCGTATCGAACAAAAAATTATTCTCTATCGGGATCTAGAACGTATAGACTTTGTCACCAAAATAGACTGGCAGGAAAAAGGCTCCCAGAAAGAAGGAATTCCTATGCTCAGAGTCTATTTCCATCTTAATTTTTCCTCGCCTGAAGCTACCTTTGAGATTCCTTTTGGTCACATTAGACGGCCCGCCCTAGGGGAAGAGATGCCAGCTTTAAGATGGATAGATGTATCTAAAGCTGACTATGGAGTAAGTCTTATTAATGACTGTAAATATGGCCATCAGGTCCAGGGAAATATTATGTCCCTTACTCTTCTTCGCAGTCCTTATGAACCAGATGCTTTGCCTGATGTGGGGATTCATCATATAGGCTATGCCATTTATCCACATAAGGGCAGATGGAAAAAAGACAAGACAATAAGAAAAGCGGCTGAATTCAATCAACCTCTCCTTGCTCAATGGCAAAAAGTACATGGAGGAAATCTTCCTTCCTCTTTTGGACTTCTGAATCTCGAGCCAACTAATTTGGTCATCTCAGGGCTAAAGAAAACTGAGGATGACAAGGGAATAATTCTTCGCTTCTACGAGGTGGAAGGCAAAAAAACCACCGCCACCCTTGTAAGCAATTTACCACTTACCTCTTGCATAGAGACCAATCTTCTAGAAGAAAGGGAAAGGAATGATCTGAGCCTAATCGAGGAGAAGGTTCAAATAGAGGTTTTACCATTTGAGATTGAAACCCTTCTTCTGCTCGGTTAGACTCTAACGGAATTTGCTTGCCAAACCTCTTCTTTTTGCTAAGCTAGAAGTAGATACTCAATGAATATTTACTTGTAGTCTAGAATAGGTGAACCCAAATGAAAGTATCTGTCATTGGAGCAACCGGTTATACAGGAGCAGAGTTGGTTAAGATTCTTTTGAAACATCCTCAAGTAGAAATAGAAACCATAACCTCTCAGAGTTTTGCCAACAAAAAAATCTCTGAAATTTATCCCTCGCTTATCACGGACCTGGTATGTCAGAAGCTTAATATAAATAAAATTGCCTTATCTTCTTCTTTTATCTTTACTGCCCTCCCCCACCAGACCTCCATGGAAATAGTGGGAAAGCTTCATTCAAGGGGGAAAAAGATACTAGACCTCTCAGCAGACTTTCGTTTCACTGACCCTTTAATCTATGAAGAATGGTATGGGACACCCCACCAGAAGAGAGAACTACTCAAAAAAGCTATCTATGGACTTCCAGAATTATACCGTGAAGAAATAAACAGAGCTCGTCTAGTGGCTAACCCTGGTTGCTATCCTACATCGAGCATATTAGCTCTCGCTCCCTTGGTTAATAACGATATAATAAAGGCAAACAGTATTATCATAGATGCTAAATCTGGGGTAACTGGAGCAGGAAGGGCACTCAGTCTGGCCACTCATTTCCCTGAAGTTAATGAAAACGTCCGTGCTTATCAGGTGAAAGGTCACCGACACACCCCTGAGATAGAAGAACAATTAAGTAGACTAACCAGGAGGAAAATCATTATTACCTTTGTCCCTCATCTTGTGCCTATAAATCGAGGAATACTCTGTACCTGTTATGCTGCTTTAAAGCAAAAGACAGACACAAAGGACTTGCTACAGTTGTACCAAGATTTCTATAAAGAAGAGCCATTTGTAGAAATTTTGCCCCAGGGAAGATTCCCCCAGACAAAAGAGGTGCTTAATTCGAATCGGTGTCGAATAGGAATCACAGTTAGTGAAAGAAGTGGGAGAGCAATAATTATCTCTGCCATTGATAACCTGGCCAAAGGCGCCGCTACTCAAGCTGTACAGAATATGAACATTATGTGTGGATTTGAAGAAACAATCGGACTTGTTTAGTATTGCGTCGTGTGCGATGCGTATTGCACAATATGATATACAAACAACCAGAGGTAAAAACAACAACATTTGTCCAATACTTCAATATAAACTAAGGATAGAATATGAAAGAAATACCAGGAGGAATCACTGCCCCTAAAGGCTTCAAAGCAGTGGGAGTGCATTGTGGAATAAAGAAGAATAAACCCGATTTAGCTATGATTCACTCAGATGTTCCTGCTGTTGCTTGGGCTATGTTTACCAGTAACAAAGTAAAGGCAGCCCCGGTTCAGGTTTCTATGAAAAAAATTCGTAACCACTGTGCCCAAGCAATTATAGCTAACAGCGGCAATGCTAATACCTGTAATGGAGAAAGAGGTGTCAAGGATGCTCAAGAAATGGCTCAATTGGCTGCCCAGGAACTAAGAATAAAAGAAGAGGATGTTCTGACCGCTTCCACTGGTCATATAGGCGAGCCCCTTCCTATGAATAAGATTGAGGAAGGAATAAAACAGGCAAGACTTCTTCTCTCTTCTAGAGGAGGACGACAAGCAGCTGAAGCTATCTTAACTACCGATACTCTCGCCAAAGAGATATCAGTGGAGACTGATATTCCGGGAAGGGGAAAGAATAGAGTGAAAATAGGTGGCATAGCCAAAGGAGTAGGGATGATTTCACCTAACCTTGCCACCATGCTCTGTTTTATTACCACTGATGCTTGTATCACCGAAGACGCTCTAGAAGAAGCAATAAAATCTGCAGTTAACAAATCCTTTAATCAAATCAGTGTAGATGGCGACATGAGTACTAACGATACTGTATTCATTATGGCCAACGGACGAGCAGGAAATAAGAAAATAAAGACCTGGCACAAAAAGAAAAAATTAAGAGTTAAGGATGAGAATTTTGACTATTTTTCTCGGGCGCTTGACTTTATCTGTATATCCCTGGCCAAAATGCTGATACGAGATGGAGAAGGAGCCACTAAAATAATGGAAGTAAAGGTAGAAGGAGCATCTTTTCCCAAAGATGCTCGCCGAATAGCCAGGGCAGTAGCTAGCTCCTCTTTAGTAAAAACAGCCATAGCCGGTGCCTCTCCTAATCCAGGGAGAGTAATGGCAGCTCTGGGAGCAGCCCATACAAGAATAGATCCTGATAAAGTAGATATTTATTTTAATGACCTCTTAACAGTAAAGAATGGTGTGGGAATAGACTCAATAAGGCCAAAATTGAGAGAAGTCCTAAAACAGAACGAGATAAAGATAACCATTCACTTAAATCAGGGAAATCATCAAACCACCTTCTGGGGATGCGATTTGACTGAGAAATATGTAAGGATTAATAAACGGTATGTGTAAAGATAAACCATAACTCAGAAAAAATTAGAACTGTTCTGGAGGGAAACGGGATACATCAACTATCGCAGGATTCTATCAGTTCCTTAGCCATCCTTAAGGGCTTACTGATGACTCTAAAAGGAAGACCAACAACAAAATGAGAGGGGTCTTTTTTGATCTCTCTGGCTAGCCTTACCGGTTTAGTAAAACCTCTTTTTTCCCAGTCAGAAATCAGATAAGAATAGAGTACTGTCCGAGAGACTTCAAATACATGGTTACAGTTCTCACACTCAATTTTGGTGATGCAATCCCCAATATAGGTAATATTGGTTAAAGCCTCCTTGAAGCACCAACTGCACACCAGACTCGTTTTTATTTGTTTGACCATTTCTGGCTCCTGTCTCTACTTACATTATACAACATTTCTACAAATTGCCAAGTGCGTGTCCTACCGTAATTGGCATCTTTTTCCTCGCCGATTCCATAATGGCAAGAATTATTTTAGTTACTGCAATACTTTCCTCTAATGGAATACGAACCTTTTCTTTGTGATATATCCTCTCGATAAAATCACGGATGCTCTCATAGGCAAGACCGGTTGGCTTACCATGGATTTTAGGTTTACATATAATATCGGGATGAGAGGCTTCATTTTCCAAAAATCTTTCCAGGAGTGTATTATGGGAAAAGTCCATGTTAAACATACCCCTCTCACCGGTTATATTCAGTTTGTAATCATTAACATATGGATTGGTATTGGGCAGAATCCAGCTATTTTCCATAGTGGCAACAGCCCCATTTGAATATTCAAGTATTGTCTGATATAAATCCGGGACATCTATTCCTTTACTTTTCAGGATACCTTCATAACAAACAGAATATACTCTTTTGACCTTTGCTCCGATAATCCAGTTCAATACATCTACAGAATGACTGCCCAGAAACCACAAAATGGAAGATTTCTCTGCCCAGGAAAGCATTTTTGTGGGAACATAGATAATGTCATTAAGGCGAATGTATGCTGATACTATTTTTCCTATTTTACCGGCCTCTATATCATCTTTTATCTTACAAATAGGAGGATTCCATCGATTATGAAAATCAACCATTAACTGAATGTTTTTACCTTTTAAAGCATTTGATATTGATTCAAGGTCCTGGTAAGAGGTTGCCAGGGGTTTCTCGCATAGAATATGTTTATTCCTTCTTGCAGCGGCAACAATAGGTTTAGCATGGGCAAAATCAGGGGTAACAATAGCTACAGCATCACACTCTACATCGTCTAACATCTTTTCGTAATCAGCGAAACACCTTACCTTATACTTCTGAGCAAGTGCTTTAGCTTTCTCTTCCGATACGTCACACACTGCAACAAATTCTGAAAGATGGTGACTTGAATATATTTCCGCATGAGCTTCGCCCCATGTTCCTGCACCAATTAATGCTATCTTTACTTTATCCATATTGTTTATCTCCGGTAATTTCGTATATATTCAGTCAAGTACATTCCTTCCTGTCATTGCGAGGTTGTTGAAAACAACCGAAGCAATCTGATAAGATTACAGAGTTTGCCGCGAGCGGCCTCATTGAGATTGCTTCACTTCGTTCGCAATGACGTGGTTCAGTGAGTATTTACGTAATTTCTTACTCTACCTACCTGAGTTTCAGTCGGATGACTAAGCCTTCTTCTATTTTTTGGAATAATTCCCTTGCCTTTCCTGATGTTTCATTCCTCCCATGTACATTCATGGAAAATATCTAATAAACGCTGGAAGAAGAAGATATGGAGAAAAAGGCGAACTAAGAATTCTATCTGAAGGGACAAAGCAATACTTTGACCGAGTTTCTTTGTTTAGCTCTCCTGAAACCTTCTTCCCATTTAGTTAAAGGGAGCTTATCAGTTACTAAGGAGCCAAG
>WJOQ01000221.1 GCA_009618505.1 Clostridia bacterium
CATCTTGTCTTGGCGCACTGTCCCTAGCGGTGAAATCAAGGTCTTCCGAAAACCTGTACTCACCAAAATAGCACTTCTTGAGAGCTGTTCCACCTTTGAAAATAAGTGCCTTCTGTAACTTCTCATCAACTCCAATGCCTGCTAATATCCATGAAAGAATATAATCACGCTCGATTGTTTCCCAGGATAGTCCTGTATTCTTCCTCACTTCTTCAAATCTTCTTCTTAGCGGTTTCATCTGGTTATCTTTCCAAAAATATTCTCCTGAATCATCCATCTCCTATTGCAATGCCCCTTTCTAGGACCATTAGGATCAAGAATACGGTAACCCCTGACAGGGACACTTTCAAGCCTTCGTAATATTGAACCCTCTACCCCCACCTTTTCAAATATCCACCAATCTCTAGTCTGGAAAGTTGTGACTCAAAAGCGGAATAAACTTCTGCCCAATCCCCACAGTACTTAGGAGCAACAAGCCCATCTATGAGCGTTCTTTCAGGATTCATTATTGTTATCTTAGCCTCCCCAACCCAATAGTCCTTAGCGCCGAAGAATCTTTCGGGCTTCACTGTAATGAATCTATAAAGGATACCATTTATTTCTTGACCGGTGTTCCTCCCATCATTCTTCATCCTCTTAGTTGGTCTCGACAAAACAATTGCCCGGGTACTCGTAACATATATTCTTTGCGGTATCTGCTCTGTCATATTATGGAAATGCATAGCAGACCAGTGACTTATAGCAGCAGGATGAACCAAGGCCATGGCAATTTCAAATTCGTGGATAGGAGTCATTCCCGGAAAAGAAGAGGAAATAACGTAAAGACCTCTCTTAAGTCGGACTATCCAGCCAGTATTTGAAAGATGGTGTAAAGATTCAACTACATAACTACCTGCAACTCCACAAGAAGACGCAGCCTCTCGTGCGTCCCGTATAGTAAATATACGCTTCCCCTCTTCGGACAACTTTCTCAATAACTCCACGCCTTGCCCAGTATACTTTTGATTATTTTCTGCATTCATTGGAATCTCTCCAATTATTAAAAGAAGATAGCTAGTGCATATGATTCTTAGATATTATAGTGCAATAATTGGAGGATGTCAAATTATTTCTATAAAATCTCTAAATCCAAAATGACAATACTGGGAAATTTACTCGTGATGACAAAGGCGGAGGGTCTTACTGACGATGACCGGGATGGTCACAAATTGGTCACAAAAGGGGAAATGAAGAAAGTGACCGAAAGGGGTGGGTGGTGAAACCCTTTATAGTAAAGAGATTGCTGGTGCGCCTGGCAGGACTCGAACCCGCGGCCCGCGGTTTAGGAAACCGCTGCTCTATCCACCTGAGCTACAGGCGCATGCCTGGTAAGACTCTTGATATGGGATTTGTGAAGCCCTCTCTTCTTGTCTCAAAAGGATTCTATCACAAAAAAGCGTTCTGGTCAATACTTACTCTGTTTTGGAAGCCTGAAAGATAGTTTGTGCTTGTTGATCTGTCGGCTCGAAGGCCGCAGTAGGATAGAGTTTCTGTAATTTTGTCTAGGTGAAGACTTGTTACCCCTAATATAGCGTTCTATTTCTTAAATATTCTACCGCATTTATCAATATCTGCTCTTCTCCAAATCCCCCTGTTTTGGTTATGACTGATAGCCCGTCAAAAGGACCACCCCTAAGAATGCCTACGGGGACTAAATCAGCCAATTGTCTTTTTACCTCTATTCCCGTGGCCTCTAAAGCACGAATGATGGATACCGAAATGTCGCCACCTGTAAGTACTAGTCCAGAGACCTTCTGGATATCTATTGTCTCTCTGACAACCCTGGCAAGGAATTGCTTTATTTCGGTAGCGAAGTAGTTTTCGTTCATAGGCTTGTTTAGCAGATTTGGCTGGTAATTATTCTGAGGAGTAGAAAGGATTACGTTAGAGCCCTCCTCTAGAATCGAGCACACTGTCTTGACAGTTCTTTTGAGCTCATGAGCTTTGTTCTTGAAAACCTGCATTAGACTTAACTCTACTGTCTTTACTTGGTGATGTGCCCTGAGCTTGTTTACTTGAGTTCGACTCACTTTGTTCAGAGAACCGCAGACCACCAGACAAGGATAAGTATCACGCAAGCTGTGTGGCGGGAAAAATTGTCGAAAAAGGCCTGCTGAACCCACAGGCAATATCTTCAGATCGATTCTTAGAATCGCCTCTCTAATAATACGCAAATCTTCGTTCGTGCAGGCGTCGCCTACCAGAATTCTCGCTCCTTTTTCATAACAGGTTCTAGAGTACTTTATTGTCTCCTCATATCCTGATTCTACAACTTGAAGGGGAATTCTATCCACTTCGTATCTGCTTTTCTCTCTTATTAGAGTGGGAAGATAGGATACCTTTGAAGACTCAATGCCCTCTGAGTATTGCGTTTTGCCAATAGGAATGTGATTTACCAGATGATATCCTCCCACAGTGATTCTTTTCATCTCGGGCAAAGCGGGAACGAAAAAAACTATATCCGCCAATTTCTCATCCAGGATTGCATCTATTTCTTCGGCTAGGTTGCCCCGAACAGTAGAATCTACTTTCTTGTACATCAATCCACTCCTAATCTTCTCAGAGCAACCCAGGACAGCTTTTACTCGCTCATAGGCTCTCTTTCCATCCAGGTGACGAGAGTCAAGATCAATTACTAACGCATCATAGTGATTCAGAAGAGATTCAATTTCTGCATCTCCTGGCTCTCTAATCAAGACAAAACTTCTCTTTTTACAACCTACAAGAATCATTCCAATCTCGTGTGCTCCGGTCAAATCATCTGCAATAACTATCACAGCATTCTTTTGATAATCGTTGATACGTATCATTTGCTCTCCTCAAACCAGATCTAAATCATATGTGATTGAGAAGTTGCCATTCTGGTGAGAGTTATACAAGTTTTGTACCTGCTAGAGAATCACGAGTTCTAAGATAGATAAAAAGCGCTCCTGCTAGTAAAAGAGGGATAGCGCCTAATTGTAAGGCTGAAATAAGCCCCAAGTTGTCAGCCAAGAGACCCATTATCCCAGGGGCGGCAGCACCTACCAGGATAGATAGACACTGAATGAGCCCGTAGGTCTTTCCCAGAGCATAACTTGAGACTAGATTAGCCAGATAGACGTTTTGTGGAGGAAATACACTCGAATAGCAGATTCCGAAAAGAATGAGAAGTAGTGCCAGGTTAATCGGGTTAGTGGCCAGCGTCAATAGAAGAATGACCGGAATAGCGATGACTGTTGCCATCAGAATAACCAGCAAGGAAGAAAATCTATCCACTAATCTCCCGCTGAAGAACGAACCTATCATCCCTCCCGCAGCTGCAAATATGTAAAAGTAACCAGCTTTCCCTACTGATATATCCTTTGCGTGCACCATAAAAGTAGGAATGAAATTATACACACCATAGAAGCTTATAGTCAGCGCCAAATTGGCCGCAAAGAAGATAATCAAGAGAAATAGGGTATCCCGGGATAGGTGAGTCGACTCTAATTCGGTTTGAGGGTGCGACTCCCGTTTCCTTATTGGAAAACGAAGAGAACGGAAAAAGAAAGGAGCAAATATTAGGCCCGGCCAGGCAAGAATAAAGACTATCTGCCGCCAGCTTAACATTCTACCGGCCAGATAGGATACTCCTGTAAGCATAACTACCGCTCCTATCCACCCGGAGAGCATAAAAGTGCCTAGAACTCTGCCTCTTCTTTCAGAGAACAAGTTCATAAGCAAAGCAATCGTGCTCGGATGAAAAGTACTGGCTCCTGCTCCTACCAGAAGTGAGGCAAGAAGCAGTTGCCAGTAAAAGCTGGTGTTAGCACAGAGTATCAGGGCCAAAGAAGCAATCAAGAATCCTCCACTGAGGATAATTCTTTGGCCAAAACGGTCACCTAAATAGCCGCTAATGAAAGAACCCAGGCCGGTAGTCACTGTGAAGGCGGTAATTAGAAGACCTGCCTGGGTATAGCTTAGACTGAATTCCTTCTTAATAAGGGGAAGAAGAATGGGGAAGATGAGCCAGTACATATCAGTTAAGGCATGGCCAAAGGATGTTATTCTCAGGATATTTACAGCCGCATCTTTCCTGCTCATAAGACTATCCGTTACCCATTATGCCCATTTTTCCCCGATCAGATTGAGTCCTTCCAAGGTCAATATAGGATTGACATCATCTATCTCTTCGCATTCCTGAGCCAAGAGAATACCCAGGCCTCCTGTAGCGATGACCTCTGTTTTTTCTCTCAGTTCCTCCTTTATCTCTTTTATTATTTGCTTAATTCCTCCCAGCGAGTAGTAGAATATCCCTGAAACCAGACTGTTCCTGGTATTTTTGCCAATTACCCCTGCTGGTTTTCTTAATTCCACAGCAAAGAGTGCTTCTGCTTTTTCAGCCAGGCTTTCTATGTTGCATCTTACTCCCGGAGCAATAACCCCCCCTAGATATTCTCCCTTTTTCGATATTACATCAAAGGTGGTAGCAGTCCCGAAGTCTATGACTATGGCGGGGAGCTTGTATAATTCAGAAGCAGCAACCACATTGGCTATTCTGTCCGCTCCGACTTCTGCTGGATTATCGCAAAGAATAGGAACTCCTATTTTATCTCCTTTTACCTCAAAAGAGGGAACCCTGAAATATTTCTCCACTGCCCTTTTCAGAGGAGCAAAAATAGAAGAAACTACAGAAGAGACAACCGCTTTCTCAATAGTGACTTTTTCCTGGCAATTGTTTGTCCACTGCGAAAGCAGGATTCCCCATTCATCAATTTCCTTTCTGGGATGGGTGGCAAACTCACCGTTTAGAATCAACTTTCTACT
>WJOQ01000162.1 GCA_009618505.1 Clostridia bacterium
TAGGGGGGGGGCTATTGAAATGAAGAATCCCATGGTCATTCGGGGAGACCACAATGTTGTGGGCGAATTGATGGGAGAATTTCACGAACGGGATTATGAGGTAGATGGAGGCAGGGGTATCTGTTATCTCCGTTATGCTTCCGACCCGGGGGCTTTTCCTTTCATGCAGAATGTCCGCTTCACCTATAAGCAGACACCTTTAAGAGTATATGAGGAAGCTACCTGTTTCCGTAATGAACAGGAAGGAGAGGTAAGTGGCCTTAAACGAGTAAGAAACTTTATAATGACAGATATGCACGCAGCTTGCTCTAATCTGCCCGAGGCACATAAGGAATTTGAGACTTTATGCCTTAAGTTCGCAGACCTGATGAATGACATCATTGCTAAAGAACGTTGGGTACTCGGTTGGGAAGGCACTATAGATTTCTTTGAGGAGAATAAAGAGTGGCTGGTTGGCATTGGGAAAAAGATGGGAGTTCCGGCATTTTTCAAGCTTATGCCAGAGATGAGCCATTATTACGTAATCAAGAACGAATATCAGTTTATTGCCGAGGATAAATCCAACATTCAAGTGAGCACGGTGCAGTGGGATGTAAAGGACGGTGAGAGATTCAATATTGCTTATATTGATGAGCAAGACCGAAAGAGGCCCTGTCCCGTTATTGTTCACGCTTCCAGTTTTGGAAGCATCGAGAGAACTCTCTGTGCTATTTTGGAGAATATTGCTCTTGATGAAACAAGGGGCATTCCTCCCATGTTCCCTCTCTGGCTGGCTCCTACCCAGGTGAGGATAATCCCTGTTTCCGATACTTATCTTGCCTTTGCTATGGATATCTGCGATAGAATTTCCTGCCAGAGTATTCGCGCAGACATAGACGACCGCGATGATACTGTCGGTAAAAAGATTCGAAATGGAGAAAAGGAGTGGATTCCCTATCTGCTTGTTGTGGGAGAAAAGGAGAAAACCTCTGGTCAACTCAATGTGAGGTCACGAGAGGATAGAAGTCAAAAAGAGATGGCAGTTGATGATTTCATGGAGATGGTTTCAAAGAAGACAAGAGGGATGCCTTTTCGACCATTACCATTACCCAGGCTGGTCAGTAAAGCGCCTCTCTTTTATGGGTAAACAATTGGAGATTATTGCAGATATGCACGTTCATTCGAAATTTTCCGTTGATGGTAAAGATAGCCTAGTGGCTATGTGTCGGGCAGCAATTAAAAAAGGTGTAAAATATATTTGTTTTACAGAGCATTTTGATATGAATCCAAAAGATCGTGGATATGGTTATTTTAATTTTGAGAAATTTTCAGAGGCAATAGATTCAGCAAAAAATAAGTTCGGAGACAGTTTATATATCCTGAAGGGATTAGAATTTAGCGAGCCCCATTTACATCCAGAAGAATTTGAAGAAATGGTAAGAAAAGACTTTGATGTAATGATTGGCTCAGTTCATTGGTTAGGGGGATTTATTGTAGGTCAAAAAGAACTTGAGGAAAAGTCTACAGAAGAAGAGATTTTCAAGAAGTACTACAGGGAGGTTTTGAGAGCAACAAAATTCGGTGGGTTTGATATTCTAGCGCACCTGGACTTTCCCAAACGATACTTAAAACAATCATATAATGAGTGGAATTTAGTAGATGAAATTTTGAGTGAACTAACTAAATCTGATATTGCCTTAGAAATTAACACTTCACCATTAAGAAAGGGATTGAATGAATGCTCTCCTGATAAAAAACTGTTGGAAAGATATACAAAACATAAGGGAAGCAAAGTATGCATTGGCTCGGATGCCCACTCTTCCTCAGACATAGGAGAGGGTTTTGAATATGCAAAAAATTTAGTGAAAAAGAATAATGAGATAAAGGTAGGAATATTCCAGCAGCGAAAGTTTATTTCAATTGATGAGGAGGGATAGATGGATAAGATGATTGCTTTTTGCGGAATAGTCTGTACTGAGTGCCCTGCATTCCTGGCAACGCAAAAAGATGACCACAATGAAAGGATGAAAGTGGCTGAGCTGTGGTCCAAGGAATTCAAGGCAGAGATTAAGCCAGAAGACATTAACTGTGATGGATGTTTGTCAGAGAATGGACGGCTTTTTGGCCACTGTAAAGTTTGTGAAATAAGGAAGTGTGCTCAGGAGAAAGGTATCAAGAACTGTGCCTATTGTGACGATTATGCTTGTGAAAAGTTAAGCAAGTTCTTTGGGATGGCATCTGATGCGAAGGCTACTCTTGAAGAAATCAGAAAAAGTCTTTAGGTACAGCAAATGACAAAGGTCATTAATGACGGAAAGGTTGCAATTGATTAGTTTACCAGGAGAATAATCATGAGATCAACTTCACAAGAGAAAGTTGAAGAAATTATCCTTAAAATCTCCGAAAAATATGGTACCAACCGTGATTCAGCAAGAAAGATGCTGCATAAGTTCGTCTGCATGGGAAAATGCAACTGGTACAAAACCCGAAGTAATCAGGCGAGTTTTAACAGGCTGGACTTAACGGAGCAAGAGAGGAAAAATATAGGGGAGATTATCTCAGGAATTATGAAACGGATATCTTCAAATGAAGCTGCATATGAAATCCACTGTGTGTTGTGTCCAGGTGAGTCGCGGCCAAAGCCATAATTGCAAGTCTGCATTTTTTTATTCTTAAATGAAAGTTTAATCTTAACCTATGACTGAAGTAGAGCTAAGACCCCAAAGAGTTTCAGATGCAAAAAGATTTTATCAAATAATAAAAAATCCAAATTTTGAATTTATGCCTATTCCTTTAGATAGTATCAAAGACGAAATCAAATTCTTGAAACAAAATGCTTCAAGAAGACGTAAGAATTTTGCATACAACCACACAATCCTTGGCGATGGTGAAATTGTTGGTGGTTGTGGAATTAAGATTGACCAACATAGAACTTTCAAGGGCGAAATATCGTACTTCATTGACCAGGCATATTGGGGAAAAGGAATTGCAACCCAAGCAGTCAAGAAATTAGAAAAAATTGGGTTCGATGAATTGAAGCTAAGGAGAATTGAAATTATTATGAATGTTCACCATAAGGCAAGCGAAAAGGTCGCCATTAAATGCGGCTACAAGAAAGAAGGTGTTATGAAAAAAGCTATAAAAACTGGCAAAAGTTATTATGATGCTTTCTTATATGCGAAAGTCAAATAGCGCCCCAAGTTTATCCCACCTGGTTTGACATTCCTTAGTTTCCAGTCTATAATCGTGTCATAGCTGATATAAACTAATCATGTAGGCTCTTTTTTCACCTGCAGTTGCAACACTATTCGTCTCTTTCTCGACTCGTCCCATAAGATTTCTTCAGTTTTTAGAATAGGGTCGCTCAGTCAGTAAGTGTTAGGTTGAGGGTTTTTGAGGTTCGCAGGTATCTGGATAGGGATATCTGGAAAAGGTAAAGAGGGAAAGGGAAAGATGAAGACATTCAAGCAAGGAATCTATCTTAAAGAAAATAAGGAATTCAGTGAAGAGCAAAGAATAAGAAGGGTATCTCCTCCCGCTAAAGTTATTCTTCCCCTTGCTCAACATATTGGTGCTCCTTGTGAACCGCTGGTTAAAAAGGGAGATAGGGTGAAGAAAGGAGAGAAGATCGCTGACAGTAGTTCTTTTGTCTCCAGTCCTATTCATGCCAGTATATCGGGAAAAGTTACCTCAATCGAGAAGATGCCTCATCCGGTGGGAGGCGGGGTTACTGCTATAGTCATTAAAAGAGAAGATGGTAAGGAGGAAGGGCAAATCAGGGATGAAGACAATGGAGGAGGCGAAGTCTGGGAGAGAGAGAATAAGGAACTTGAAATTTCTTCATTAAAGGCAGAAGACATCCTGGGAAAAATCCGAGAGGCAGGAATAGTAGGATTAGGTGGAGCAGCTTTCCCTACCCATGTTAAGCTTAGTCCTCCCAAAGACAAACCTATTGACACCATAATCTTAAATGGTTGTGAATGCGAGCCTTATTTAACCAGTGACCATCGTATTATGCTGGAAAGAGCGGATGATTGTATCTATGGCTTGAAGGCAATTATGAAAGCTGTAGGCGCAAAGTCAGGCTATGTAGCTATTGAAAACAACAAACCCCAAGCCATAGCTCTTTTTGAAGATAAATTGAAAGATGGGGATGGTATTAGGGTAATCTCTCTTAAGACTAAATATCCCCAGGGTGGGGAGAAGATGCTTATTAAGGCTATTTTGAATAGAGAAGTTCCCTGGGCGACTTCCGATGGAGGGGCTTTGCGGCCTGGGCTTCCTATGGATGTAGGCGTGATAGTGAATAATGTGGGGACAGCCGTAGCCATTACTGAAGCAATAAAGTGGGGTAGGCCACTATTGGAAAGAGTAGTTACCATAACTGGCTCAGCAGTAAAGAACCCTTATAATTTATTGGTTCCCCTGGGGACCCCTTTCTCTCACATTATAGATGAGTGTGGAGGTTTCAAGGAGGATGTGGGTAAAATCATCATGGGTGGTCCAATGATGGGGATTAGTCAATATACTTTAGATATTCCTGTGATTAAGGGGACCTCGGGGATTCTTGTATTAACCAGAGCAGAGGCTCTATTCAGAGAAGAGAAGGCCTGCATAAAATGTGCTCGCTGTATAGACCATTGTCCTATGGGTCTTCTTCCTACCACCTTAGTTCGCTTGATAAAGGGAGAAAAGTGGGACAGTTTAGAAGAGTATAACATTAATGAGTGCATTGAATGTGGTTGTTGTAGTTATGTTTGTCCTTCCAAGATTCCGCTGGTGCACTATATCAAACTGGGTAAACTCCAGATTCAGAAAAAGGCTTCCTTGGTG
>WJOQ01000348.1 GCA_009618505.1 Clostridia bacterium
AGGTTAGCTCAGGGTAAATGCCTTGAGTAGCTCTCTTATTTAATTCATCTATCCAGTGAATATCCAACCCCCTTCCGTATCCCTGGTAGGCAAGGCTAGCGTCAGCAAAACGGTCTGAAATTACAATTTCATATTTTTTCAAAGCTGGTTTGATTACTTTTTTTACGTGCTCGCTCCGGTCAGCAAGATAGAGAAAAAGCTCTGCTGTACCACCTATTCGTCCCAGAGAGGATTCAAGCAGTATTCTTTCAATTTCTTTGCCCAATCTGGTGCCACCAGGTTCACAGGTTGGCAGTACTTCGTATTTCTTTTCTTTCAGATAATCGACCAAAAGTGATATTTGGGTGCCTTTACCGCTCTTATCTATTCCTTCAAAGCTAATAAACAATTCTTTTCTTTCTCCTGAAGCAGAATGGTAAGTTTTCCCAGAATATACCAGCTCAATCTAGATGTCAAGAAATGTGTAAATGGTGAATCGAAAAGAAAGAACCGAACTGTTGTAGAGTTTAATTGACAATTCACGAAATACGATTCATCAGTTACAGCGACAAGGAGCAATCATGACAAGAGCAATCATTCTGAGCCGTATCAATTTATAAAGATTGTTTTATAATTACCTCGAAAAAAGTAAAGGAGCATCTAATAATTTCTAACTTAGGATGAGAAGATGGCTAAACTTATAGATAGAGAAATTATTCCCCGAATTATGGACAAGATAGACTCTCCCGAAATCCTCTTGCTTGTTGGGGCAAGGCAGGTAGGCAAAACTTCAGCTGTGCACCTTATTATGAATAGACTCAGAGAACGGGTGAATCCTCAAAATATTCATTTTTTTGATTTGGAGGATTTCCGTATCTTAGATTTGGTCAATAAGGGGCCGGCGGTGTTTATTCATTTTTTGCATTCCGAGTATCAAATCTCTAATATGAAGCAGTATCTATTTCTTGATGAAATCCAATATGCAGATTATCCTTCCAATTTCCTAAAACTTATCCACGACCATCATCCACAATTCAAAGTAGTAGCTTCGGGTTCATCAACACTATCTATCCGACAGAAATTTAAAGATTCTCTTGCTGGTCGCAAGAGAGTTTTCCAAATACACACTCTAAATTTTAAAGAGTTCCTTATTTTCAGAAATCAGCATAAACTGGCAGAATTACTCCTCCCTTCAATTTTTGTCGATATAAAAACCATACAGGCAATCAATTGGGACCGTATACTATTTCATGCTGATGAGCTTAGTGGTATGTTCGAGGAGTTCGCCCTATATGGAGGATACCCAGCGGTTGTTTTAAATCATGATAAAAATGATAAGGTGGAGCTGCTTCTGGAGATAGTTAGTTCTTATGTTCGTAAGGACATTAAAGATCTATCGCGCATTGACAATATAACCGGCTTTAACAGATTAATCCAACTATGTGCAACGCAATGCAGCAAGCTTGTTAATGTAGCAGAATTATCTTCAACCTTAGGGATCAGCAAACAAACCATTGAAAAATATCTGTTTTTATTGGAGAACACTTTTATTATAACATTGCCCCTACCTTATTTCACCAATAAGCGTAAAGAAATAACAAAGATGCCTAAAATTTATATGCAAGATACAGGCCTGCGAAATAGCATACTGAGTGACTTCGCTCCATTAGGTTCCAGAGCTGACAAAGGAGAAATTGTGGAAAATGTGGTACTCTCTCAACTTATGAAAACCAAATCCTGCTTGACCAATATTTTTTTCTGGCGGTCACTTTCAAAAGCTGAGGTGGATTTTGTGGTGAAGAAGGATTTTCTTATGCCGATGGAGATAAAGTACCGCAGTTTTCAAAACCCAAGTATTTCCAGGAGTATGAGAAGTTTTCTCCAAATCTATGAACCTCCTTATGCATTGGTGATTACAAAGGACTTTGTCCATAGCAAAAAATATGATAACGTTCTGGTTTACTTTATTCCCTCCTGGCTTGTTGGTTAATTAGTAAATAGGAGATTTTCAGTTTGGGCAAAGGATTAAAACTTATTCTTGGACTAGTACTCCTATTCTTTAAGAAGGGAGAATCCCAATCTTAAAGAATTAGGTGTTGAATGCGTGATTTACTTAATCTTATATTTTATAGCTAGTTGCTGGTTAGCAGTATCCACCACGAAGTCGAATGATTTTGAAAGGAGATAGTCTAAAAGTCAAGTAAAATTCCAGAGTTAAGGCCAGACTTTTTCCATAGTTAAACTCCTCTGTCGATTGCCATCCAAAATTGGCCCGCCTTAGTGAAGAACAAAAAGTAGAATGGAAGAAAGGACAAAACAATGCGAGAAAAAGCGGGAAATTAAGCACCGAGACCAATTTCTTCAAGGGTGACTTTCTTAAACGTGGCTCTATCACCAAAACGTTTGAGGCAGTCAAGAATTTCGATACCGGCAAGTTTACCTTTGGCATCATAATCAGCGGCAATTTCATCCCCTCTACTTTTTACCAACCGACTATCTTAACAAGTTGCTTTATCTTCGGCAAAGAATACCCTGGTAATAATCTCTTGAATCCCTCTCCCGCGAGAAATGTTCGTATCATACTTGACAATCATACTTCATTGTAGTATAATATTGTATGAGGAAAAAGGAGGAGGAGAAAATGGGTACGGCTGCTATGATGAAGCAAAAACGAAGTTTCACGTTGTCTAAATTCGTCGCGCAAGGCATAGAATCGAACGCCAAGGAGCAAAAGGTTAGCCGGAGTGCATTGGTAGACCGGATTTTGGATGAATACTTGCGGCGTAAGAAAGAAAAGCAAATAAGGGAAGGGTACAAGGCACTAAGAGATGTGTCAAGGTCTATAGCTAGGGCGAGCAGCTCTCTTCAGAAGAGAGTTATACCGGACTACTAGGGGAAAGGTAATTGGATAAATCCATCAAACGAGGTGATGTTTATTGGATCAATTTTGATCCACCCAGAGGCAGACGCCCGACAGTTGTTATTCAGAATGATATTGGTAACGAGGTCTCAGGCACCATAATCGTGGCGATCATAACTACCGCCCTTCGTGGCAAAAGCTATCCGACTGATGTTGTGCTTCCAGACGGTATTTTACCGCAGAAGAATTCTCGGGTCTTGGCAGGAACCATAATCACAATCAAGAAAGAGGACTTGGGGGATTATGAAACCAGTCTTCCTCCAGATATAATGGAACAAATAGACTCTGCTTTGAGAGTCTCGCTAGCTCTAGATGATTAAGAAATACGTTAGGAGTATCACCGCATATAAGGGTATAATTCCGTAAATTAATAATAGCGAGAGGAGACTATGGAGACTATTTTGGTGGTCGATGATGACAAGAACTTTCGATTGCTTCTTGAGGCAGAGCTTACCCTGGAAGGATATGAGGTAGTATTAGCAGATGGTGGGTTGCAAGCGCTGAGAAAGATAAAGGAGAAAACTCCAGATGTGGTAATACTGGATTTGAAGATGCCTGATACGCACGGCCTGGAAGTCCTGAGAACCGTACGGGAAAAGAATAAAGAACTACCGATAATAATTTGCACTGCTTATGAGAAGATGAAGGATGACTATACCATTTGGTCTGGTCGGGTTGCAGCTTTTCTCACCAAGCCCCTTGATCTTGATTATCTTAAGGACATAATATACGAACTTTTTCATGAACAAAAACAACCTGGGCAAATACCCGAAACATAAAGAAGGATTTTCCTTTGAATATGCTACCAGGGACTCTTGTTTGAGGAGATAAAAGAAGATGGCGCGGGAAACAATCCTTTTAGTTGACGATGAACCCCATGTGCTGGAGCTACTTTCTGTGACTTTAGAGGATGAAGAGTACAGGATTTTGCAGGCGGACAATGGGAAGGAAGCTCTTATCCAATTCAAGAAAGAGGAACCTCAGGTAGTGCTGCTGGATATCAGAATGCCTGATATGGATGGGCTGGAAGTCCTACATCAAATAAAGGAGAGTAATCAAACTAGTAGTGTCATTATGATGAGTGCCTATGGAGCTATGAAAACCGTTCTGGAAGCAATGAAGCGAGGTGCTTACGACTATCTTACTAAACCGGTTGACTTAGAGAAGGTGAAAGTACTTGTTAGAAGGGCTTTAGAAGCTCAGAAGCTTGCTCAAGAAGTAACATTTCTGCGCTCAAAGGTGAAAGAGAAATATCAACTAGAGAATATTGTGGGCAAGCATCCTAAGATGTTCGAGGTCTATAAGATGATAAAATGAGTAATGTGAATAAAAAAGCAAAACGAATTCTGCTGGTCGATGACCATAAGAACATGAGAATTCTGGTCACCGAATTACTGAGCACTATGGGCTACACTATTTTGGAGGCGCAAGACGGCAAAGAAGCTATGAGGCTGGTTGAAATTGGTCCGATCGATTTAGTAATAACTGATCTGAAGATGCCTGAGATGGATGGTATTGAGCTCACACGTGCCATCAGAAGGATAGAGCCCGCTCTTCCAATAATCGTTTATTCGGCATATCGCTTTATTGACACTGCGCCAGTAGCTCTCAAGACAGGAGCCAACGAATACATAACCAAACCTTTTCTGCAAACCAAGATAAAACAGGTGGTTGAGCGTCTGCTTAAAGAAGAGGAGTAGTCTAGAATCCAGAGCTACAAGATGTCGGAGGCAGAATCACTATGTCTCTATTTTGAATATTAACTCCGTTAACATAAAAAAATTAAACCCATCCACCTTAAGATAACCTACCAAGTTACCCAACCCTTCCTTATTTTCAGTTTGAGGTGGCTGCCCTTTATGCACCTCATTTCAATTATTTCTTCTTCACCCCCCCGATT
>WJOQ01000203.1 GCA_009618505.1 Clostridia bacterium
TCTTCAGGTGTAGCCAGTTTCCCGATTGGGATTTTACCTAATACGAAATTTAAGAACTCCCGATTCTCCAGACGCTTATGAGTAAGATTGGTTTCTACAAAAGTTGGAGCAACCGCGTTAACGGTAATCCCATACTTGGCCCATTCTAGGCCAAGGGTCCGGGCCAATTGAATTACGGCACCTTTCGTAGAGCAGTATACAGGCTGCCCCGGGATACCGATCAGTCCAGATTGGCTGGAGATGAAAATAATACGTCCCCATCTGCGGGGAATCATCAATTTGGCCACCGCCTGCGCAACAAAAAACCCGCCTTTGACATTCGTATTGTAGTGACTATCCCAGTTTTCCTCAGTTATTTCTAATCCATACATAGGCCTGTTAATGCCTGCGTTATTCACTAGAATATCAATTTTACTGAATTCTTTGTTAACCGCCGCTATTCCCTGATAAATTTGATTCATCACCCGAACGTCCATATCAAACGTAAACACCTTGTGTCCATATTCTTTCGCTTTTCCGGCCGTATCATCCAAACTCTGCCCTGGTTTATCTGAAATAGCCACATCAGCACCTTGTTGCGCAAGAGCTATCGTAATTGCAGCACCAAGACCTCTCGCCGCTCCTGTAATTAGGGCCAGCCTACTGTCTAATTTGAACATTTCTTTGTCCATAGCTCATCCTCCTTTGAAAATACGGGACTCCGAAATTCTCGACTTTTGAGAAGTCTCCGGTCTCGGGATAGTTTCTTTCAGAATCTAACTGTGAGAGTACCGTTCTACCCTTACTCTGGCAGTGAGAGCATGGGCAAGCATGTTTTCGCGCCTGCATTGGCGTTCAGTAACCTCACCGATCTCACGACTCGCATCTGGTGTCATTCGCTGGTAGGTGCAGGTCTTCAAGAATTTGCCTACCCAAACTCCTCCGGTATAGCGAGCTGCACGACTTGTAGGAAGAATGTGGTTCGTTCCTATTGACTTGTCTCCATAGGCAACTGTAGTTTCTTCTCCAATAAATAGAGAACCATAATTGGTGAGATTTTCAAAAAAGTAATCCGCATCCTTGACGTGGAGTTCTAGATGTTCTGGTGCATAGTCGTCGCTTAGTTTAACTGCCTCCTCTGCATTGTTCACAACATACACAGTTCCATTGTTGCTCCAGGAAATCTGTGCTATATTACGGGTAGGAAGGACTTCCAGCTGCTTTTCAACTTCATCAATGATATTGCGAGCCGTTTCATCGCTGAAACAGATGAGACAAATACCGCTATTCGGGTCATGCTCTGCTTGTCCCAGAAGATCGCAGGCCACCAAGGTAGGATCTGCATTATCATCGGCAATGACCAAAATCTCTGTGGGCCCGGCTAAGATATCAATTCCACACCGTCCAAACAGCTGACGTTTAGCCTCTACGACATACTTATTTCCAGCTCCGCAGAGGATATCGACGGGCTCAACTTCGCCCATTCCGAAAGCCATGAGAGCCATAGCAGGGACTCCTCCTAGAACGAATATCCTATCCGCTCCAGCTTTCTTCATCGCGTTAATGGTCGCCGGGTAATACCCCTGGCCCTTCACCGGCGGGGTAGAGGCAATTACCCGTTTTACCCCGGCTACCTTGGCCGGTATAATACTCATCTGAGCTGAACCGAACATGGGATACCGGCCACCAGGAATGTAACTCCCTACTGAATGGACCGGAATATGTTTGTGCCCCAGAGTTACTCCTGGTCTGATTTCAATCTCAAGGGGAAGTAAAGTTTCCAATTGTGCTTTTGCAAAATTTCGCACATTTTGCTGGCAAAAATCGGTATCTTTAATCACCTGTTCAGGGAGTTTCACAATCGCGGCTTCTATTTCCTTGTGGCTCAACTCAAAACTGCTTGGATTCCAGTCATCAAATTTTTGACTGTATCTACGGACAGCATCCATTCCATTTTTTTCAAGATCTTTCAACATTCCGGAAACAACATGAGATGTCTCTTCATCTTCTTCAAATAACCTGTGTGCACCTTTTTTGATTGCTTTCATATTTACTCCTTATTCAAAAAAAGTTTTCATGATCCAGTTTATCACTTCGTTTCTTCCATCGTGAAGTCATCGACAGCTTCTCTCTAGTTATACCCTCTTGCAGCTAGAAGTTTATCTAGAGAAAAAACTGAGGTGAACCCCTATGGTTGGACAAATTAGGTTAGAGTGATCTGAGAGGGAATAGCTAGTTTTTGTTTATCCAGCAATTGCTCCTCAAACTCATTGGGTGGACAATAGCCCAATGATGAGTGCAGTTGTTTCTCATTATACACATCTTTGACAAAATGGCAAATTCTTCTTTCTCTCGGCATCCTGCATGGTTTTGTACTCCCAGAGGTAGATTTTATCATCCTTTAACGTTTTGATAAAGCTCTAACAGACGGCATTGTTATAGGGATTGCCCCGTCGGGCCATACTGATCTTAAAGCCATGTTTCAGCAGCTCTTTAACATAATCCGAGGAGGTATACTGCACTCTCTGATCGGAATGGTGAATACAGCCGGAGACAGCATCTCTTTCGCTTATCGCTAGACATAGAGCCCCCAGAGTAAGGGTAGTATCCAGGTAAATTAGGTCAGGGCCTTCTTTTGCATGATTTAATTCGAGTGTTTGACAAAGGTATCCGAAATGGCTAGGATGGTTAATAACGGTTGTAGATAAGAGAATACAGGGCTCAGAAAAAAGTAAGAGAAATAGATAAAAAGAGCAGACATAGCAAGGAGAAAGGGATGGCAGAGTTTACATTTGATCTGGCCAAGTTCATTCCCTATCGGGATAGGGAAGTTTGTGAAAAGGTGAGAGCAATCAAAAGAGAGGATATTACCAAACATCCTAATCCGCAGTTTAAAATCAGAGTGATTGAAAATAGCGATGAGTTTTACTTCGAGTTTGCCTTAGATATAGTTACCAGAATAAGACAAGCTCTTGAGGAAGGCAAAAAGCTGGTTTTGATTCTTCCGGCAGGGCCAATTCCTCAATACGGGATAGCTGCCCGCCTCATCAATGAGCTAAAGATCTCTTGCAGGCACGTTCATACCTTTAACATGGACGAGTATGCCAACGAGAACGGGGAGACTGCTCCTGAGAGTTGGTCTGGTTCTTTCAAAAAGTCAATGGTAGAAAACTTTTTCTCTCTTATAGATAAGGATCTCAGGATGCCAGAGAGCCAGATCCACTTTCCCTCTGATAAGAATATTGAAGATTATGGTAAGATGATAGAGGATGCTGGCCAGATAGATGTATGTTACGGAGGAATTGGTTGGTGCGGGCATATTGCCTTCTGGGAAGCTCATCTGGGAGAGGAATTCGGTGATGATATTGAGGCATATAAAAAGGCAAATCCTCGTATAGTAGAACTTCACCCTATGACCATTATGCAAAATGCTCTTCACTCATTTAGTGGAGACTGGTCTTCTGTTCCTCCTAAGGCAGTCACTATTGGACCTCGCCAAATCGTGGGGGCAAAAGAGAGGAGTTTCTGGCTGGATGGCTACCTAGGAGGGGGAGTATCCTGGCAAAGATTTATCGCCAGACTGGTTGCCTATGGCCCGGTGAATACTCTTGTTCCTGGCTCTGTCCTTCAAACTGTTCCTACTAGATATACACTTTTGGGAGGAGTTGCCGATAATTGTGAGATAAGTATAAAATAAGGAGTAGAAAGTGCGTGTTTTAGCAGTGGGAGCCCATCCTGATGATATTGAATTTCTCTGTGCTGGGACTTTAGCTAAGTTTAAAGAAAAAGGAGCCGAAATCTTTATGTCCTATCTCTGTGATGGGAGTATGGGTCATTTTGAGATCCCTGGCCCTGAATTGGCAAGAATCAGAAAAAAGGAGGCGGAGGACTCAGCTAAAATCCTGGGAGCGGAGATTCAGGGAGGAATGTTTCCTGACCTCGATATTTATCCAGACAAAGAAGCGAGAAAAAAAATAGTGGACCTTATTAGAGTTGCTCGACCTGACCTCGTTATTACTCATTCTCCCGAGGACTATATGTGCGACCATACTACAACTTCAAAGCTAGTTATAGACGCCAGTTTTATTGCTACTTTACCTAACTACAAGACAGAGCATGAGCCCCATACTTTGATTCCTCCCATTTTTTTTATGGATACCTTAGCCGGAGTGAATTTTCTTCCCACAGAATATGTTGATATTAGCGACTTTATAAAGACAAAAGAGAAGATGCTTCTTTGTCACCAATCCCAGTGCAAATGGCTCAAGGAGCACGATGGAATTGATTATGTGGGTTTTATGAGGAGAATTGCTTCTTTTCGGGGGCTACAATGTGGCGTTCCTTACGCCGAAGGCTTTCGACCATATTCAGCGTGGGGCAGGATTAAAGCAAAAAGACTGCTGCCTTAATCTTTATAGCTAGATTTTTTTTCTTTTAGTTTTTTTTCAATGTAGTCAACTGCTTCTCCTACAGTTTGAACTCTTTCTCCTTCTTCAGGGGGAATTTCGATATCAAACTCTACCTCAAAGGCAGCCATAAGTTCTATACTATCAATAGATTCAGCACCCAGGTCCTGCACAAAACGAGCCTGACTGGTAGCTTCATCTTCTCTTGCTTTTAGTTGCTGAATGACTATTTTCTTTACTCTTTCCTCTGCGGACATCTTTATCTCCTTCATCTTTTACTCTTTTCTATAAGCTTCTCTCTCTCTTTTTTGCTTATCTTAAAGGCCTCTTCCAGCACTTTAACCTCTTCTGAACTCATAGTCACTTTTCTTCGACTCATTACTACTTTTG
>WJOQ01000173.1 GCA_009618505.1 Clostridia bacterium
ATAAAAGAGTAGAAAGAGCAGGAAAAAAGATAATTCCTGTTTATATAGAAATAAACATCGGCAGTGAAATAACAAAAGATGGTCTAAAACCAGACTACGAAATTATTGAAAGTCTAGTCAGAGAAATATCAAAACTTGAACATTTAAGTTTAGAAGGCTTAATGACTATGGGTCCTAGATTTGGAAATCCTGAAGATATCAGACCCTACTTTAGAAAAACAAAAGATATTTTTGAAAGAATTAGAGCTCTCAATCTGCCAAATGTTAATATGAAAACACTTTCTATGGGGATGACAAATTCGTATGAAGTAGCAATAGAAGAAGGAAGCAATATGGTTAGGTTGGGAACAATTGTATTTGGAAAAAGAAAATATGAAAATTAAAATCTTGGGGACCGAATCCTTGCGGGTAAAAGGCTTGAGTTACTTTGTAAAAACTAAAAATGTTGCTTGAAGCCAAACCTAAAAGCTTATACGAGTTTGACAAATTTCAAGTATTGATTATAGTAATGAAAATCGTTATCAATAAGGAGGAAAAATTGTGGATAGGTGTGGCAGTAGAAAGCAACAACGGTCTGGAAGCTGAAATAAGTGGACATTTTGGTAGATGTCCCTATTATGTAATTCTGGAGGTACAGGAAGGAAAAGTAAAAGAGCCAGTCAAAGTGATCGCTAACCCTTACTTCAGTTCTCATGGAGAACCAGGACAGGTTCCATCTTTCCTGAAGGAGCAAGGAATCGAGGTCATCATCGCGGGGGGAATGGGACCAAGAGCAGTACAGTTTTTTAGTCAATTGGCAATTAAAGTAGTGACCGGAGCAAGTGGTAAGGTTAAGGAAGCAGTGGACAGCTTCTTAAAAGGAGAACTTAAAAGTAGCGAGTCCTGTCACTATTAGACTAAATCTAACAGCAAGAGAGTGGAAAAAGCTGAAAGAAACAATATAATGAAACAAGGAAGAAGGCTGAAAACCCAAGATTAAGAAGAGGGGAAGCTTTTCAGCTGGAAGGGAGTTTATTATGAAAATAGCAATATCATCTACTGGACAAAATTTAGACGCTTCAGTAGACGCACGGTTTGGTCGGTGTCAGTATTTTATCATTATAGAGCCAGGGATGATGGAGTTTGAAGCAATAGCAAATCCCAGCATTACCGCCACGCATGGAGCAGGTATTCAGACTAGTCAATTGATAGCCAGCAAAGGTGCCACCGTTGTACTCACCGGTAACTGTGGTCCTAATGCTTTTCAAACTCTATCCGCAGCAGGAATTCAAGTGATAGTTGGAGTGACGGGAACAGTAAAAGATGCTATTGAAAGATATAAAAAGGGAGAGCTTCAACCTAGCTCACAGGCAAGTGTACCTTCCCATTTTGGAACTGGTGGGACAAGCCCTACTCCAGGAATGACTCCTGGCATGGGCGGTGGTCGTGGAATGGGAGCTACTCCAGGCACTCCTTCGCCGATGACAAAAGAGCAGCAACTCCAGTCTCTGAAGAATCAGGCTCAAGCTCTCGGTCAGCAGATAGACCAGATAAGTAAGCGAATTGAAGAAATAGAGAAAAAAGGAAAGTAATATTACTCAAAAAAACTGATCATTAATGACTAAACTAGTGGTGATTAAGAAATTGGTCTCAAGGAGGAAAAAATGCCTAGAAGAGATGGAACAGGACCTCCAGGTGGAGGCAGAGGTGGCGGTGGAGGCAGGGGATTAGGCCCAGCAGGCGAGTGCGTTTGTCCTAATTGTGGAGCAACTGTCCCTCACCAGTTAGCCCAGCCTTGCAATCAAATGACCTGCCCCAAATGCGGAACTAGAATGATTAGAAAATGAAAGGAGATAAACCATGCTTAGACTGTACGGAACAACAGCTTGTCCGTCCTGCAGGAGGGTTCTTGAGTTTGCCAGAAAGCACAACATTGAACTGGAGGAGAAGGATATTTCCACCGACGAGCAGAGTGTGAAAGAGGTTATGCAGATTGGCGGCAAACGGCAAGTACCCTTTTTAGTTGACGAATCAGCCAATATCTCCATGTACGAGTCTGAGGAAATCATAGACCACCTGAAGCAAAAATATGTAAAAGAGGACTCGCCATTAGACTAGTTTCCTGACCAGGAAGTGAGACTCTTTAATTAATTGCAGAAGCAATTCCAATAAGTATATCTCACGCTTAGGATATAACAAATTTTGAAAGCTTGAAGAGAATTGACCGAAGCAAAAGTTATAGGCTAGAAAGGCTTCTAAAAGATTTGAAAGGAAGTGAAGAAATGAAGATTATAGCAGTAAATGGAAGTCCCCGAAAGGGAGGTAATACTGACCTCCTTCTCGATGAGGTGCTGGGAATAATCAAGAGGAACCAAATCGAAACCGAGACCATTTTCCTGGAAGATTGAAAAGGAGAAAAGATATGCCTATGTACAAGTATTTATGTGAAGACTGCGGTGAAATAACCAAAATCTCTCGCAGAATGACGGAAGATAAGACTCCTGATAAATGTATTCAATGTGGTAGTACTAAACTACGCAGAGTATATTCTGCAGTGGGAATATCGGTAAACGGGGCCTCATCCATGGAAGCTGGCTCTTCCTGTGACAGTGGGATTTGCCAAAGATACTGACTAGTCGAGAGAAAAAAATGGTAATTGCAGTAGCCAGTGGTAAAGGTGGAACCGGGAAGACTACCATAGCAATAAATCTAGCCCTTTCCTTAGGAAATGTTCACTTTTTAGACTGTGACGTGGAGGAGCCGAACGCTCACATTTTCCTAAAACCTGAGATTACTCACACTGAGTGGGTGAATATCCCGGTACCTAAGGTCAATGAAGACAGGTGCACCTACTGCGGAAAGTGTGCTGAAGTTTGTGTCTATAATGCTATTGCGGTAATCAAGGAAAAGGTGCTCCTTTTTTCTGAGCTCTGTCATGGATGCGGTGGATGTAGCCTTCTCTGTCCAGAGGATGCTATCGAGGAAATAAACCGACCAATAGGAATACTGGAGAAAGGAAAGGCTAACTCTATTTTGTTCACTCACGGAAAATTGAATTTGGGAGAGGCTCTGGCAGTCCCTTTAGTCAGAGCAGTAAAAAGAACCAGCCTTGAAGTTAATCCAAATAATAATCAAGCCACCTCGAACAATGAACTTACCCCCTCACCCTTCCCTCTCCCCTGTGGGGAGAGGACTGAGGAGAGGGAAAAAAGGAAATTCCTAGACTATCAAGTTACCATTATTGATGTTCCTCCTGGAACTTCCTGTCCGGTAATTGAATCGGTGAAAAAAAGTAATTTTTGTCTTCTGGTAACCGAACCCACCCCCTTTGGTCTCAATGATCTAATCTTAGCAGTGGAAACGCTGAAGAAACTAAGAATACCTTTTGGAGTGGTAATAAATCGGGCTGACGTAGGAGATAAAAAAACTGATGAGTATTGTGAAAGAGAAAAAATTCCTATCTTAATGCGTATTCCCATGGACA
The DNA here is from genome assembly GCA_009618505.1 of Clostridia bacterium. Next base: position 3,464 of record WJOQ01000173.1, read on the forward strand.
GAGATATCGCCATAGCCTATTCCCAGGGTATACCTATGATAGAAGTAAAGCCTGAGTACAAAAAGAAATTTCTAGATCTTTATAAGAAAATAGAGGAGTTAACTGGAGGCTAGTTAGTCCCATTACTATGAAACAGATTGTAGTTATCAGTGGTAAAGGAGGAACGGGAAAGAGTGTCATTACGGCAAGTTTTGCCAGTCTAGCCAAAAATAAAGTTATGGCAGATTGTGATGTAGATGCGGCAGACCTTCATCTTTTGCTTCACCCGGCTATTAAAGAGACCCACCAATTCAGTGGGGGGAAAACTGCCTTCATTGATGAACAGCGATGCACTCAATGCGGAAAATGTCAAGAAGTCTGCCGTTTTCAAGCTATAGTTAACTTTATAGTTGACCCTATTTATTGTGAAGGCTGTGGGGTTTGCTTTCATATTTGTCCGGAAAAAGCGATTGAAATGACAGACAGTCCCTCCGGAAAATGGTTTATATCTGAGACTAAATACGGTCCCTTTGTCCATGCAAAACTAGGGATTGCTGAGGAGAACTCAGGAAAGCTAGTAACCCTAGTCAGGCAAAATGCCAAGTCTGTTGCAGAAAAAGAAGAAAAAGACTTTGTCATTATAGATGGTCCACCTGGCATTGGCTGCCCGGTTATTGCCTCTTTGGGGGGAATAGACATTGCCTTGATTGTTACTGAACCCACCCTTTCCGGCATTCATGACTTAGAACGTATTGTGGGAGTAGCTCACCACTTTGGTATTAAAAGTCTTGTCTGTATTAATAAATGTGACATTAATCTTACTCTTACCCAGAAAATTGAAAAATATTGCCTTAGTAACAACATTGAGCTAGTTGGGAAAATTCTCTTTGATATCTCTGTTACTGAAGCCTTGGTCCGGGGACTACCAATAGTAGAATACTCAAATAATCAAGTGACAGGGGAGATTAAGAATCTATGGAAAAAGATTCTTATTATCTTTAAAAAAGATATTTCCCATTAGCCGCGAGAATCTCTTGCTCTCCATTAGCAATATTATGTCAATCCTGGTAAAAAAAGGTGTGCATAAGCGAAAGGTAGCCATAAGAATGATAGGGTTAGCTTCTATATTTTTACTGGTGTCACGGGGTGGATTTTGTGAGCAAAAAAATCCAGACGGTCCTTCCGTAGCCATTACCGTAGTTTATGATAACAACGAATATGACCCAGGATTAGAGACAGCCTGGGGTTTTTCTTGTTTAATAAAAGAAGAGAATAACACCATTCTTTTTGATAGCGGGACT
>WJOQ01000342.1 GCA_009618505.1 Clostridia bacterium
GGAGGAAAAAAAACGTCTCAGTTCCATATACTCGATCCTGGATGCTCGATGCTCGTAAAAGAAGAAAGACTAAAGACAAAAGGCGAGGGTGGGGTCGAAACGAGTATCTAGTATCGAGCATCGAGATATGAGATACGAACAACGAGATAGGGAGAATAGTGGCAGAGAGAAATTGTCTTAACCTTAACGCATAATGTTGCTAGAACAGTACTAATATAGTATAATAGACCTATGTCTCAAGCAGGCCTTTCCATTAAGGAAATATTAGAAGTTACAGAGGGAAAGCTTGTATGCAAGAAAGGTTTCTCCCCCTTCTTTATTCCTTCCCTTAAAATCTCTACTGATTCGCGAAACATAGAAAAAGGGGGCTTTTTTATTGCCCTGCAGGGGAGAAGATTCAATGGTCATAGGTTTATCGAAGAGGTAAGCAGAAAAGGTGCTTGTGGGGCCATTATTTCCCAGACGGCTCCTCTTCCTTCTCCTCATTTCTTTTTTATTGAAGTGAAAGACACCCTTTTTGCTTTACAGGAAATAGCTCGATATTACCGTTCGAAGCTTTCCCTCTTTTGTGTAGGGATAACGGGTAGTAATGGAAAGACCACTGTGAAGGAGATGGTCTGGCAGATTGTCTCTTCTAAGCACTCCAGCTTAAAATCGGAAGGAAATTTTAATAATCAGATTGGAGTCCCCCTTACCTTACTTAAACTCTCCCCTTGCCATAAATGGGCGATTTTAGAGATGGGTATGAATTCAAGGGGAGAGATAGCACGCCTGGCAGAGATAATTGAACCGAACATTGGAGTAATCACTAATATTCATCGCTCTCATATTGGTCCTTTGGGGAGCCTGGCAGAAATAAAAGAGGCTAAGGCAGAATTGATTCCCTGGTTGAATAAAAATGAGGCAAACTGGTTAGTCTTGAACAGAGATGATTATTGGACTCCTGAATTGCAAAGAAGAGCTAGATGTAAAGTAATTACTTTTGCCATAAAGAATCAAGCTGATGTAGAAGCTCATAGTATAGTTAGCGGCAAGGGGCGAATGAGTTTCACTTTAATCTATAGAAAAAATAAGATACCTGTTTCTATTGCTATCCCGGGACTATATAATATCTACAATGCTTTAGCCGCTTCGGCGGTATCTTTGCTTTTAGGTATTTCTCTTCCGGATATTGCCCGATCTCTGGCCAGTTTTAAGCTTCCTCCTATGCATTCACAGCTCTACGTCTTTGATGACTGTCAACTCATTGATGATTCTTATAATGCTAATCCAGAGTCTATGAAAGAAGCCTTGAAGCTTCTTCAGGAAAGAGGCGGGCAGCGGAAGATAGCCATTCTGGGGGATATGTTAGAATTGGGGAATGAAGCAGAATTGTATCACTATCAATTGGGTAAGCAGGCAGGAGAATCAGGCGTTGACGCTTTATTTGTCCTGGGGGAATTTTCCAAAGAGGTGAGTAGGGGAGCCAGCGAAGCAGGGACAAAGAATACTTTTTTCTTCCAGGACAGAGAAAAGCTAAAAAATGAACTCTTCTCTTATCTTAAAAGAGGAGATTCTCTCTTAGTTAAGGGTTCAAGGGGTATGAAGATGGAGGAAATTGTGGAAGATTTGAAGGAGAGATTATGTTGTATTTCTTGATTTCTTCTATTTCTGTGCGAGCAGGAGCAGCCGGTTTGCTCTCCCTTGTTTTGAGTTTATGGCTGCTCAAGACCTTCATCGATAAATCCAAGAGAGAAGGATGGGTTGACTATGTGCGCTCGTACGCTCCTGATAGCCATGAGATGAAGAGGGGTATCCCTACAACCGGTGGAATCTTTATTATTGCTTCTGTGGGGTTAACTATTCTGTTTTTTGCTAATCTGAAAAGTAGATTTCTCCTTGTTTCTCTATTGGTCATTTTTTCTCTTGCTTTGGTTGGATTTCTAGATGATGCTTTAAAAGCCAGAAGGAAAAGTTCTCGTGGATTGAAAACCCGCTATAAATTGCTTATTCAATTTGTTTTTGCCTGCCTGGTTGCTTTCTATCTCTATTATCAGCCGGGATTCAGTAAATATTTGAACATCCCTTTTACCAGGCTCAGTCTAAATCTTGGATGGTTATATATCCCTTTGATTATATCCATAATTGTCGCTACCCCCAACAGTGTTAATCTTACTGATGGACTTGATGGATTAGCTGCTGGATGTGTATTAATTGCTGGCTTGGGTTATGCTCTTCTTTCTTATCTTGCTGGTAGCGGTCTTTTTTTCCGTTACTTGAATATCAACTATGTTTCTGGAGCTGGTGAACTGATGGTTTTCTGGGGAGCCTTGCTGGGGGCAATTGTTGGTTTCCTCTGGTATAATACTTACCCAGCGCGGGTTTTTATGGGAGAAACAGGAGCCCAGGTTTTAGGAGGGGCTCTGGCCATTACAGCTATTTTGATAAAGCAAGAAGTCCTGCTTCTTTTAATAGGAGGAATTTTTGTTATCGAGGCTCTTTCAGTTTTTTTGCAGGTTTTCTTCTTTCAGACAAGCGGTAAGCGAATTTTCAAGATAAGTCCTCTTCATCATCACTATGAACTCAAGGGGATGGAGGAGCCTAAAGTAGTGGTTCGTTTCTGGATAATAGCTGCCCTTTTAGCTTTGCTTGGGTTGAGTAGCTTGTTATGGAAATAAGTTCGTTGCTTGTTGCTTGTCGCTCGTTGTTCGGAAGGAAGAAAAGACAAGGTAAAATAGGGACAGCGACTTTTTTTAGTTTTGTTCATAGTTTAGAAATATAAAAAATGGGAACAGGGAGAATGAAAAGTTTTGCATATTGTAATGTAAAAATGGTCGCTGTCCCTATTTTACTATTTTACCATAGTACCTCAAGATAAAAAAATGCGAGTCAAAGGTAAAAAGGTTCTGGTATTGGGGATGGGGGTTAGTGGGGTAGCAGCGGCTCATCTTCTAAGAGATGAGAAAGCAATAGTAACAATAGCAGAGATAGAAGATAGTAAAGATAAACGAGCTGAAGCGAAAAAACTGAGTCAGGAAGGGATGGAGGTAGTCTTGGGGTCTCATCCTTTGAGTCTGCTTGAAGGAAAGCAGCTAATCGTTATTTCTCCTGGAATCCCCCTTACTATTCCCTTACTCCAGAAAGCCCGCCTCAGGGGCATTCCCATACTGGGAGAACTGGAACTCGCCTTTCGTTTCTCAAAAGGGAAATCTCTGGTGGCTATTACTGGAACAAATGGAAAAACCACCACTACTCTTCTTACCGGGAAAATTCTGGAAAAAGCAGGCAAAAATGTTCAAATAGCGGGGAATGTGGGTATTCCCTTAGCAAAAATAGCCAGAGGAAAGAGTGAGATAATAGTTACTGAGATAAGCACTTTTCAGTTAGAAACCATAGATAAATTTTCACCTCACATTTCCTGTATTCTCAATATTACCCCTGACCATCTTGATCGACACTTGAGCCTAGAAAATTATAGTGATTTGAAAGCTCGTATTTTTCGTAACCAGAAGAAGAAAGATTTCACTGTTTTAAATAGGGATGATGCCAGAGTTTATCCGCTTGCTTCTAAAACAAAGGCACAGGTTATATTTGTGAGCAAAAAGGATGACCTGAAAAAGGGGGTTTTTCTTCAGAATGCTCGCATAAAAAGACGATTTAATAAGGAAGAAGAGATTGTCTCTTATAAGGACTTAACCTTTGCTGGTTCTCATAACCTGGAGAATATTCTTTCTTCTGTTGCTATTGCTTCGCTCTATGGAGTAGAGGCAGAAATCATTAGAGAGGCCCTAATAGAATTCAAAGGACTGCCCCATCGAGCCGAATGGGTGGGAGAAGTAGAGGGGATAGAATTTATTAATGATTCTAAAGCTACTAATGAGGACGCTGTGAGGAGTTCCCTAAAATTTAGAAACAAGAAGACGATTTTGATTATGGGGGGAAAAGATAAAGGAGCTGATTTCTCTTCTTTGAAAAAAGTTGTGGGAGAAAAAGTGAGAAAGCTAATTTTATTGGGTGAAGCAAAGAGAAATATAAGAAATCAACTCAATGGCATATGTCCCATCGAAGAGGTAGAAGATATGAGAGAGGCGGTGAGGCAGGCATTTAAGGATGCTCAGAGGGGGTACTCTATTTTGCTTTCTCCTGGTTGTGCCAGTTTTGATCAATTTAAGGATTATGAGGAGAGGGGAGAAGTCTTTAAAAGAGAAGTAAAGAAGCTACAGGAATCGGTGAATCGTATCTCGTATCTAGTATCTCGAAAAGAAAGAAAAAGAATTTGAGTTGTAGGTACTCGATTCTAGATGCTCGTAGAAGAACAAAAACAAAGCGGGGGGAATGAAACCAAAACGAGTATCTAGTATCGAGAGAGAAGATGAGGAATTCGATGAAGTTGACCAAACTTTTAAGAAAATTGAAAGAAGATAGCCATATTGATTACTTACTTCTCTTTACCACTTTTGTTTTGTTAGGAATAGGACTAACAGCCCTTTTTAGTGCTAGTGCTGCTTTTGCCTATGTAAATCGTGGTGATCTTTACTTCTACTTAAAGCGGCAGTTAGTCTGGCTTGCCATAGGCATTATCTCTCTCTGGTTATCAGCCAAGTTCAACTATAGGAAGTATAGAGTTCTATATAGACCCTTTCTCTTTCTTACCTTTCTCTTTCTTTGTCTGGTTTTTGTGCCGGGGATTGGTGAAGAGTCAAGAGGAGCTTATCGTTCTATAGGAGTAGGATTTATTTCTTTCACTCCCAGTGAGATAGCTAAATTAGGTGTGGTCATTTATCTTTCTTTCTCCCTTGTGAAAAAGAAAGATAAAATGGAAAGTTATATTAGTGGCTCTCTTCCTTATTTCATTATTTTAGGAGTTATCTCTATCCTGGTGGTTATGGAGCCAGATCTGGGTTCAGCTTTGATTATAGCTGTGATTGCTTTTATTCTTCTTTATTCTGGAGGAGCTCGCATCTCTCATTTGCTTTATACTATCTTTCTGGCTTCAGTGCCTTTATACTTTTCTATTTTCGAGGTAGGCTATCGCAGGAGCAGAATAATGAGTTTTCTCAACCCCGAGCAGGATCCTCTAGGGACAGGATTTCATTCAATTCATTTAAAATCATCTCTAGGTTCAGGTGGACTGTGGGGCTTAGGTTTGGGTCAGGGAAAAGAGAAGCTTTTCTATCTTCCTACTCCTCATACAGATTCCATCTTTGCTGTTATCGGCGAGGAATTGGGTTTTATAGGTACCTTCCTCATTGTAGCCTTATTCTTTTTTATTGCTTATAGAGGTTTGCGGATTGCCCAGAAGGCTTCTGATGATTTAGGAAAGCTTTTGGCCCTGGGGTTAACTTCTTTAATTTGCGTGCAGGCCATAGTCAATATGGGGGTGGCTACTGTGCTCTTGCCTACTACGGGGACAACCCTTCCTTTTATTAGTTACGGCGGTTCTTCTCTGCTGGTTAGCTTAGTTGCCATCGGAATTCTTTTGAATATATCCAAAGACGGTGTAAAAGACAGCGTTTAGCTTTAGAAAGGATTTTTTGTCCTGTGCTCTTTTTGGATCAATGGCGATAAATGAGGCTTTACCTGAAAGTGATATAGATCTTTTGATCGTTCACCGATCTTGCAGTGAGGCGAGCTCAAGAGGTAGTTGAGGTCAGCTTGAAGGCTCTTTTAAAGGAGAGTCGATGCTAGAGGTTGAAATAAAGGTAAGAATAGATATAGAGGAAGTCAAGGGCAAATTGAGTGAATTGGGAGCAAGGTTTATCAGGAACCAGCATCAACTGGATACCTATTTCCATCATCCTTGCCGAGATTTCAAAAAGACTGACGAGGCATTGAGAGTGCGGGCAGTATCTGGCAAATATCTCTTAACCTATAAAGGGAGAAGATTAGACTCTCAGACCAAGACCAGGGAAGAGATAGAGATAGAAGTAGATAATAAAATATTTGATATTCTCAAGGCTCTTACTTTTTCTAAAGTAAGAAGTATAGACAAGCAGAGAAGTTTCTATCGATGGGATAATTTGAAAATTTTTCTGGATAAGGTAGAAGGATTGGGAGAATTCCTGGAAATAGAAGGGGATTCCTGGCAGAGCAAAGAAAAGATATTCCAATTCTTAGGGGAGTTAGGCGTACAAAGGAATAGACTTATCAGAAAATCGTACCTGGAGTTGATTCAAGAAGTACTCTTAGAACCATAAAGGTTATGAGGTGATGAATATGCAAAACAAAGCTATTGGAAAAATAGAAAAGCTTTCCGTGAAACATTTCAGGAAGCCAGGAAAAAAGCTGTATCTTGTGCCTCTCTTGATTTCAGTAGATAAGAAAGAAAAGGGTATGCCTGAAGATTATCTAATGAAGATTGAGATTTATTGGAGGGAGGTTAAGAATCGGATAGGTGACCTGCAAGCTAAACTTGGAGAGATTAATAGGGTATACCATGAACTTATAGATGTGGCTGGAAAGAAAGGCCTTGAAGCGATTAAAGGCTTAAATAAAAAGAGCTACCAGATTACCAGGATACTTTCTCAGAAAGGAGCAGTTTTGGAGGCAGTGGAGGATGGAGATTTAGTGAGAGAAAGCATGGATTGGGCCAGGTGCCTGGCTATTTATCCTCAAAGCGAAAGAGCTCTAAGGAAGATATCCCAGTTCTATGTGGAAGTTATGCAGAAAAGAGATGTATACATGACCAAGAGAATAGATGATACTCTTAAAGATAATGAGATCGGTATTCTGTTTATTAGAGAAAATAATAATCTCAAGTTCCCTTCCGACATAGAAATATTTAGAGTGCAGCCCTCTGTGCTCGATGATATTCATCGTTGTCTACGGGACTTTCAATCTAAGATAGGAAATAGTGAAGACAAAGAATAGCATACAGCAGACAGTGAGGACCGAAAGCTGTGAGCTATTTACTGCAAGCAGGATGGTGAGCGGTTAATTGGTGAGGGCTACCTTTTCCCATAGCTGTGAATTATGAGCCATCAGTTATGAGCTATGCTCGTTCTATATGGGTAAATAGGTATATTCCTCCGGTAAGAAAGATGAGGCTAGGTATCCAGGTGGCAAGAAAGGGAGAGATGAATCCACCTTTTCCCAGGGTGGTGAAAAAAGCCATTGCTTCATAATAGCCAAAGCTTATGATTAGCCCCAGGGCTAGACTGGTTCCTCTTCCTCCTTTTTTCAAAATCAACCCTATAGGGATGCCCAGAAGTATAAGAACAAAATTGGTAAAGGGATAGGAAAGCTTGTAGTTCAGTTCTGTTTCCAAATCTAAGGTTTTGAACCCACTCTTTTCGTATTCGTCAATATATTTCCTTAATTCTGCTATACTCATTTTGTCAGGTGGGAAATATTTCCGACTAAAATAAGCAGGTCCTTTATCTATGGGAAGCTTCTTCTCATAGAAAGAAGTGCTTTCTATCTCTTCGTTGAGTAAATATTCAATTCCCTGATGGAAAATCCATTCCCCTTCTACCCAGTTCCCCTTTTTAGCTATAATGATAGAGTTAGGTGGTGATTCTTTATATATTAATATATTTTCCATCTCTCCTTTTTGGGGGTTAAAGGACCTGATGTAAAATAGATAATAAGGAGGGACTTGAATGAAGATATTCTTTTGCACTTCTTTTTTAGGTGGACCCAAGAAATTCTCCTCTTTTAGTTCCTGGGCACGTTGGTTTGCTTTAAAAATTAAGGTCTCATTCAAAAAGAGTATAGAAAAGCTAATAATTAGTCCTACGGTGAAAAGGGGAAGAACCACTCTCTTTACAGAGATGCCGCCAATTTGTGCAGCTTGAATTTGATAAGTTCCACCTAGATGGGTTATAAGAAATAGAGTGGAGATAATAGCAGAAAGAGGACTAAGAAGAGTGAATAAATAAGGAATTTGCAGAAGGTAAAATTGGATTACATACGAGGCGGCAGCTTCTTTTTTCAAATTGCTAATAGAAGTAAAAAAGTCTGTAATGAGGAATATAGATATGAAGAACAAAGTAAAGATTAGATATAGTTTGAGGTAGTCTTTAGTTATATATTTATCCAAAATTCTCATGTTAATTCCTCGAATAGTTCATATTTTAGCAGATTTCGCAGTTAGCCAAATGGCAGCTATGCCCAATAGTATGTTGGGCAGCCACATAGCCAGATAAGGTGGTAATAGTTCCCCTCGTGCCAAAAACCTTGCTGCCAAAAATAGAACATAGTAAACGACAGCTATGATTAAACTCACTCCCAGGCTAAGCGACTTCTCTTTTCGTTTCATCGTAATTCCTAAGGGGACGGCTATTAAAGCGAACAGAATAGTAGCTAAGGGCATGGCTGTTCGGCTATGAAATTCGGTACTTAATTCTCTTATCTCTTCTGGGTTAGGGTTTTCTCGGGCTTTTTCTTCCCTTATCTTCTGGCTTATTCTGCTTAAGCTTAATTCGTCATTCCTTTTCCATTCCCTTTCTTTCTGAGAAAGTTGATCAGTCAAATAGATGCTCTGGGAATCAAATTTTCCTTGCTGAGTTAGGCGATGCTCTTTCCCGAAACGGTAACGAGCGACTTCTTTTAGCTTTAGAACTTCTTTTTCAAACTCTCCTTCCCCGGCTATAGTAATCTGAGGGAAGAGAAAATCTCCCTGTGGCATAAATTCATAAAGAATAATCCTTTCCATCCTGTTGGTTTTCGAATCAAGGTCGTAGGTGTAGAGTTTCTTGCCTTCCAGGTCAATGATGGTTCCTTCTTTGATTTGCATGGCTGGTCTGGCGAAAACAATCTTTTCGTATGTCTGGCTGTACTGATAATTACACCACGGAGTGATAGACCAAGAAAAATAAAAAGAAATACCACTTAGAATTAGAGCAAAAACAAGCAATGTCTTCTCTATTCGAAAAAGACTGATACCAGAACTGAGAAAGGCCATTATCTCTCCTTCAGCGCTGAGATGGCCAAAAGTGAGCAAGCTAGCGAACAAAAGGGAAAGAGGAATAACTATGCTAAAAAAAGAAGGTAGTATAAACAAAAGTAATTTTATTACTTCCAGGAGGGCAGCCTTCTTAATGAATATCAGTTCTGTCAGGTCGAATATTACTCCGATAAGTAATATAAGGTTGAAAAAGGAAAAACCAATCATAAAAGAAAAGAGTATATCTTTGAGAACATAACGATGCAGTATCTTCATTTTGTTATATAATATATTATTTCTCTAGATTGACAAGAAATTGCCGAAGGAGAATTTTCCAGGGCTCTGCTGGACGAAAGTCCAAAAAACTGTTAGAATTCATAGTGACTGAGGTAAGGAACTATTAGAGTGGAAAGTTCACTTGGGGTGAGGTATTCAGCAAAATTATTTAAAAGGCTTAGTTGGCTAGTTTTAGGCAAAAAGCAGTATTTTCTGTCTTAAGGCAGGGGCTTAAAGCTCTTCTATGCAATTGTTTTGGCATATAAAAAAATAAGTGAAAAAGGAAAGATGAAGAAAATGAAGAAAATTGCTCTTTTAACCAGCGGAGGGGATTGTCCTGGGCTGAATGCTTGTATTCGTGCTGTAGTGAGAAAGTCTGCTCATGAAGGATTGAAAGTAGTGGGCATACGAAGAGGATTTATTGGTCTTATGGAGAAAGATGCTTTAGAGATGGGAGTCTCTTCAGTAAGTGGAATTATCCATCAGGGAGGTACTATACTGAGGACAGCCAGAAGTGAGCTTTTCAAAACCAAGAGAGGACAGAAAAGGGCTTTTGACAATATTAAAGAATTAGATATTCAAGGATTAATAGTGATAGGGGGAGATGGGTCCTTTCATGGGGCGTATTACTTGAATAAAGATTGGGATATTCCTACTATTGGTGTTCCGGCTACGATTGATAATGATATTGCCGGAAGCGATTTTAACATTGGATTTGCTACCGCTGTTAATACGGCCCTAGAAAGTATCGACAAAATAAGGGATACGGCAACCTCTCATGACAGGCTCTTTATTATAGAAGTGATGGGGAGAACATCTGGCTTTATTGCTCTTTGGGCGGGGCTAGCTGGAGGGGTAGAGAATATCCTTATTCCCGAATTGAAGACTGATTTGGATGAAGTCTGTCGAAAATTGGAAGAGGGACGTCAGCGGGGAAAGACCAGTAGTATTATTGTGGTGGCAGAGGGAGATGAGGCTGGCAATGCTTTTGAAATAGGAGGAAAAATCAAAGAGAAAATAGGCTATGAGATTCGAGTGGTTGTTCTTGGCCATCTTCAAAGAGGTGGCTCTCCGGTGGCTTTAGATAGAATTTTGGCTACCAGATTAGGTTCGGCGGCAGTGGATTCTTTGCTAAAAGGAGAACGAGGGAAGATGGTGGGACTGATTTCCAATCAGATCAAGACATTCCCCATAGAATATGCCTGGAAGACAAAAAAGGAGATCGACCTTAGTCTTTACACTCTGTCACAGGTTCTGGCAGGCTAAAAGTACCTCGGATAATTTTCTTCCGTGGCTGTATAGTAGCTTCTTATTCTTTCTGCTCAGCTTCTCGTTTCGGGAAAGATATAAAAGACTTTGAAGGGGGAAACATCCCCCCTCAACGGCCTTCGGCCTGCTCCCCCCAAGTTCAAAATTTATGGTATATCGTGAATGGTGAATAGTGAATGGTTAAGAAAAGAAAGAAGTCTGAGTTCCAGATATTCGATCCTAGATGCTCGATACTCGTAAAAGAAGAAAGACGAAAGATGAGGGATGAAATCAAAGCGAGTATCTAGAATCGAGCATCGAGAATCGAACATGAAAGTGAATTTAATATCTTTGGGATGTCCAAAAAACCTGGTAGATAGTGAGGTTATTCTGGGAAAATTAGGAGAGGTGGGATATGCTCTGACTCCTTCAGCAGAAGATGCAGATATAGTTATCATCAATACCTGTTCTTTTATTGACAAAGCAATAAGAGAGAGTTATCAGGTAATCTCCCGAATTATTTCTCAGAAGAAATCTTCTCAAAAGCTCATCGTCTGTGGTTGTCTTCCTCAACTGGAAGGACGTAAGCTATTTTTCAAATTTCCTCAGATAGATGTCTTACTGGGGAGTGCTGATTTTTATAGAATTGATGAAGTAATAAGCGAGCTTGGCAAGGGTAGAAGCCATCTATTTTCAGTAAATGAGCCATCTTTTATTTATAACTCAAGTTTTCCCAGGTTTTTGAGTACCCCTCCTTCTTATGCCTATCTCAAAATCGCTGAAGGTTGTTCCAATCGCTGTTCTTATTGTCTCATTCCTCAACTGCGGGGAAAATATCGTAGCAGAGAGCCCCAAGATGTTATTAAAGAGGCGAGGATTTTAGTTGATTGGGGAGTAAAAGAGCTGATTCTTATAGCTCAGGATACCACCTTTTATGGTTGGGATTTAGATAAAAAGTCATCTCTTATATATCTATTGGAACAATTGGAAAAAATAGATAAATTGGAGTGGATTCGTCTTCTCTATACTCATCCTTCCCACTTTACCTCTTCGCTTACCAGGGTAATGGCCAATTCAGAGAAAATATGCCCTTATATTGACCTTCCTCTCCAGCATACACATGATAAGATTCTTGCTAAAATGAAACGTCCTGAATTTCAAGTAGCAGAGAAATTGATTGATAAATTAAGAAGTAATATTCTAGGTCTTACTTTACGTACTACTTTTATGGTAGGATTCCCTGGCGAGGGGAAAGAACACTTTAATAAACTCCTCAAAGATGTGGAAAGATTGAAATTTGAATGGCTGGGGGTATTTACCTATTCTCCTCAAAAGGATACTCCTGCTTATGGCCTTGCCCCGGAGGTCCCCGCTAACATTAAAGAAAAAAGATATCAGGAGCTTATGCAGCTTCAGCAGCCTATAACCGATGAGTTTAATGAGAAGAGAGTAGGTAGTATTTGTTCCATCCTGGTGGACAAAAAAAATGAAGGGCATACTCAGTTTCAAACCCCGGAAATCGATGGTAAAGTCTTCTTTGCCAGGGAACATAAACCTGGTCAGTATTTCCGAGAAAGAATCTCCCTGGTCAAGAATTGCTATGACCTCTTGGTTGAGTGATTTTGCACCAGAAGAAACAGGAATTACTTCTAGTAGAGCTCTACTATTACACTGGAAATACCTACATCTAATTCAAGGTCCAGGCGAGTCTCCGCAGTTGAGTAATCTCTACTGGTATATACGTCTCCCTGCTTTACTAATCCCAGCTTATTGAGGTTATTACTGGTCAATGCTGTGTTAGCTTCGATTCTTATTCCTATTGAGCGAGGGATAAAGAGTTCTATCCGGGAGACCCCTGCCTTAATTTTAGCCTGGATAGAGCTAAGAGAACCGAACTTTATTTCATTTTTGCTTACGCCTGCCTCTAGTTCCAGGTAGGTCACTTTTAAAGAAGAAATATCCAGGTAATTACTACTTGCTCCTGTCTTGATTTTCAAAGTCATAGGGATTCTATTATTCAATTTCAAATTCCAGGAATGCTCTTTTCCCAGTTGGCTAAACTGAAATCTACCTCTTTCACCTTCTTCGGTCAGTTCCAAAAATCCCTTCTCATCTACAACTTTGTATCTCATTTTTGGCCTTAGCCAGGAGGGAGTGGTAAAGTCACCCTCAAATAGATAAGTCGAAGTTCCCCCCAGTCTCAGTATCCCTGCTCCAAAACTGATTTCAATATCAGCCTGCTTAAGCTCGGGTGAAAGAGGCTGTTCGAATCGAAGAGCCTGACCTGTAATTTCATAAGCTCTATCTGCTTGAGAGAGATATATCGCACCTCCAATAGCAGCGATGATAACCAAAGGAGAGAGAATCTGCAAAAAAGAAAGGGAGCTCTTTCTGAAAATGAGGTCAATGCCAACAGCGATTAATATAACTGGCCAGAATTTGAGAAGTTCATACCATACGCCCCAGGACAGAATTTGAAAATTATTAGCTAAGAGGATGACACCGAGCAAGATGATAATTATCCCTCTTAAATAGGTTCTTATCTTCATTTCTATTTCCTTTTGTGGAAGCCACCTGCTAGTATCACCACACCAAGGACAACTAGTATAAGAGGCCAGAGTCTAGCGAAGCCAAACCAGGGGAAAAAGCTACTACCCAGGAATAAGAGCCCCAGGCAGATTAAAATTACTCCACCCACCAGTCTTGAGTTTTTCCCGTGTCTAGCCTTACCGGATTCTCCTCTGATTTCCTTGCCTATTTCACTAGCAACATTCTCAGCTTTTTCCTTGATTGTTCCCGCCTTTCCTTTTTGTTTGCCTGTCT
>WJOQ01000247.1 GCA_009618505.1 Clostridia bacterium
TTGTAAAAACCAATCTTACTCATAAGCGTCTGGAGAATCGGGAGTTCTTAAATTTCGTATTAGGTAAAATCCCAATCGGGAAACTGGCTACACCTGAAGATGTTGCAGCAGCCGTGGTTTACTTAGCAAGCGATGAGGCAAAAATGGTTAACTGTGCTGTCCTCTCTGTCGATGGAGGCTGGACTGCCTGGTAGAGGAGAATTAGATAAAACGTGTTGTTACAAGGTTTTTTGACAGAGAAGAGTAAATAAGGTAGCCTTTGCTATCTCAACAAAAAGGAGAATAAAAAGGAGATAAAATGTCAGTAGATTCAATTAAGGTTACAGTATGGAATGAGTATCGGCATGAGAGAAAAGATCCCAATGTGGCCAGGGTTTATCCTGAAGGCATACATGAGGCTATTGCCAACCACCTGAAAAAAGAGTCAGATTTAGATATCCGCACTGCCACACTGGATCAACCAGAACATGGCTTAACTGATGAGGTATTAACTTCTACTGATGTGCTCATCTGGTGGGGACATATGGCTCATAAAGAGGTAAGTGATGTGGTGGTGGAAAGAGTATATCAGCGTATATTAGGTGGTATGGGTCTAATTGTTCTACATTCGGCTCACTTCTCTAAAATTTTCAAAAAGTTGATGGGAAGCACCTGTAACTTGAAGTGGCGTGAAGTGGGGGAAAAAGAAAGACTTTGGGTGGTTGAGCCTGCTCATCCAATAGCCAGAGGTATTGGTCCATATATTGAAATCAAGTCAACAGAGATGTATGGAGAACGCTTTGATATTCCTGAGCCTGACACCTTGGTCTTCATCAGTTGGTTTGAAGGGGGTGAGGTCTTCCGTAGTGGCCTTTGCTATTATCGTGGCAAGGGAAAGATTTTTTACTTTCGGCCAGGGCATGAAAGTTATCCTATTTTCTATCAGGGCGAAGTACTCAAAGTAATTAGCAATGCTGTCCGCTGGGCTGCCCCCATAGATGGACCCAAAGTGACCTTCGGCAATGTCAAGCCTCTGGAAAAAATGATCAAACGGTGAGAATGAACAAATAAGGAGATAAAATGAGCGTTACCACAGTAGTGATGATAGGATGCGGCGGATTCGGACGGTATCACTTGGGAAATATCTTGAAGATGAGAGATTCAACAAAGGTAGTAGCTATTGTGGAGCCGTCCAAAGAAATGATAGAGCGCACCTCGGAGGTGTTTAAGAAATTTGATATTCCTCTACCTCCCGTTTATGCCCGCCTTGATGAATTTCTCAAATCTGGGCCAAAGACAGAGACAGCATTCATCATAACTCCCCATAATATGCATTTTCCACAAACAAAAGCTTGTCTGGAGGCAGGAATAGATGTTCTTTTAGAGAAACCAATGGTGATGAATGAAAAAGAGGCGCTTGATTTGATTGACGCTCGTAATAAAACAGACCGACTTTTGGTAGTGGCATTCCCGGGAAGTCTTTCTTCTGCTATTCATAAGGCAAAAGAGCTTATAGCTGAAAATGCTATTGGCCAGGTAGTGCAAGTAGCAGCACTTATTTATCAGGACTGGAAGGAATCACAAAAAGGAAAGTGGCGTCAAGTTCCTCAAATTTCCGGCGGGGGCTTTCTCTTTGATAGCGGCAGTCACATGATAAATACAGTAGTTGATATTCTCAATGATGATATAGATATAGTATTCGCCATCCAGGACAAAAAGGATACTCCCGTTGATATCTGCTCTATTATTACTGCCAAAACAACAAGGGGAATCCTGATTAACCTAACAGGGGCAGGATTTTCTATCGGATGTGATTCAGAAATATTCATCGTTGGGACAAAAGGAATTATTCGCACAGGTGCCTGGGGAGAAAGACTTGAAATGAGAAGAGAGGGAGAAAAGAACCTGTCACCTGTAAAATTTGGTAAATCAAAAGGGGTGTGGGAGCAATTTCTCAAAGTCCGTTCTGGAGAACTAGAGAATCCCTGTCCGCCTGAAGTTGGCTTGCGATTTGCCAGACTTATGGATATGATAAATGCTTCTGCTGACAACGAAAAGGTAGTGATAAAGAAGTAGAATAAGGTATCATTCCTATCACCCAAAATAGAAGAGATATTCGAGGAGGGAAAAGAGAAGGGTGATTAGATTATCTCATAATGCGAAAGCAAAGCCTAGTCCAAAGAAAGAACTAGCATAAAGGTCATCAGGTACTCCTGGCGCCAGGTAAAGACTGGGCCAGGTTAACCCCAGCAGGATTTCCATAGCCAATCTCTCCTTAAGAAACCAGGTATAGCCTATATTGCCCATAAGAAGCCCTGATAGTCCGGTGACTGAACCTGGCCAACCAAGCGCCTCAAGATTAAATACATTAACGATGCTTACAGAACCTCCGCACCACAACCCGGCCAGGCTGGACCAGCCCATGTATCGCCTAAACCCTATTCCCAGACCAATAATAGAATCTTTTGACTTTTCATAAGACTCCCCTCGGCCAAAGATTAACTGCTTGGTGAGGTATAGATTTGGACCTAGTAAGCTCTGGTATGCTGTATTAAAGTAACTTACATCACCATTTACCGTATCTATATCGTGATAGGCAAAAGAAACAAATTCGGAAGGAAGAGAAGATAAAGAAGAGCTTTTTCTGAGAGTGCCAGAAAAAACAGGCTTCTGACTAAAAACCAGCAACAAACAAAAAAATAAAAATACAATCCCTTTTGTTTTTTTGTGTTTCATAAATACTTTCCTTTTCTCGAGCATCGTAACTCTAGTATTTGTGAAAAGGTATTACAGGTAAGCCAGCAAACAGTATTTAAGTATATACTGTCCTACTGAATAAGTCAAACTTTTCCTAAGGTCCAAAGATTTGGCAACAGTTTTTTTGCATTAGGAATTTATATCAAGCATCTCTTGATTTTTGAAACAAATTTGTTAGAATATAAGGAATGAAATAAAAAATCGGAATTATACCCTTGACAAACTTAAATAATGTGCTATAATATATATAGACATTATCAAGGAGGTTGTCAACTGAATTTACTAAAAGCAGGAAAGATGACCGAAAAACAGGCAAGAAGATATCTGGAAAAAGTCCGTTGGCCAAATGGCCCCGTATGTCCTCATTGCGGTAACGGGAAGAAGGCTTATTTTCTAAAGGGCAAGTCTACCAGACCGGGTGTATATAACTGTGCTGTATGTAAAAGACAGTTCACCGTCACAATCGGAACGGTCATGGAAGATACACATCTACCGTTGCGTACGTGGTTGATGGCTTTTTCCCTGATGCAGTCAGCCAAGAAGGGCATATCAGCCCTACAATTACAGAGAGACCTCAATATTGGCTCATACAAAACTGCCTGGAGAATGCTCAGACTCATTCGAGAGACAATGGGAAATGTCAAGCACGGCAAAACCTTTCAGGCAATAGTGGAGATAGACGAAACTTATATTGGTGGTAAGCCAAGAAAATCTAACAGAAAAGATGACAGGGATAAGCATAATAACAGAGGCCGAGGAACAAAGAAGAGCCCCATCATAGGAATAGTTGACAGCTAGCTTTTGCAGGAAAACGATGGTATTCGCTGACATCTTTCTCTTAACATTGGATAGAGGCCATTCTTGAGCTTTCACATAAATGATAAGAAAGTGCCCATAGGTTATCTGAGAAATCTGTGATTTTAGACTGAATCTTTTCTTCATCTCTTGTAAACCGCCAACAATGAAGCTCTCATAAATTCGAGATTGTCTGATAGGATTTATATAATTAATCTCGTGCAAAATTTGGGTGACAGAGAAAAGAAAAAAGTTTATGCGAAAGTATCACTACCTAATAAAGAAGGGAAGAAACTATCAGGCAACCAGATTCTGGGAATACTTAATCAGGTATGCAAGAGGAAGAGCACCATAATAACTGACGAGTTCACTGGATACAATATTCTTCGAAGAACAAAGCATGTTCACCTGGTAATTGACCACACTAAAGGCTTTGTGGATGATTTTGTTCATACTAACAATGTAGAGTCCTTCTGGGCGATCCTCAAGCGTGGGGTCTATGGAATCTACCACCATGTCTCGGTGAAGTATCTGCAGGCTTACGTGAACGAGTTTTGCTTCAGGTTCAACAATAAGGACAACGAAGATATGTTTGACCTGATGCTGAGCCAGGCGGTGATAGCATGAAGAACACACTATATTACGGCGATAACCTAGATATATTCTTATTGTGGTTGCCTGGGTGGTTGTTGTGGAGGAAGTTGAGGTATTAACTGGACAACTTTTTGCTCGGCTAATCTTCGAGCCCAACTAACCCCCCTGGAGTTTTCAAAAAGTTTAACAGCAGCAGTTCCGTCAAAATAAATCTCTATAGAGCAATATAGTTCCCAAAGTTTTTTTCTTAAGTCAGGCAAATTTCTCAAGTCTGTTATTATTAATCCAAACTTTTTTGCTTTCCGGATTCCTATTGGTCTACCATGGGATAAATTTTCTTTGTGGCTTGAAAGTTTCCCTGCAATTTGTTTTGCCTTTTTGTCTTTATCTGGCGACCCTTTAAACATGTGTTGTTCAAGCCAGGTTTGAGTCAGAGTTCTAGCTAAGGTTTGGGCATTCCTGCAGGTTTCAAAAGTATGAAGGTCGTATTTTTGTAGCATTGGAAGATAAGCGGGAAGAGATTCTATCCCCTCTTTTTTGAGCAACTCGCGAAGGCGCTCAAAAGCATCGAGAATTTCCTCGACAGGTGCTGAGGTCACTCCTTGTGGGCAGGCATCATTATTTGAGGGTCGATGGGGCCTAGAGTTGAGCGGTCGTCCATCAAGATTTCATCACCAGATAAAGCTAACATAGTGGCCGCGTTGTAGGCAGTGTGTGGGATTAAAAAGCGAATGTGGTCAAAGTTCTCTCATATTCATCTTGAGAGATATGAAATTTTCGCATAATTTCTTCAAACTCTGGAGTTCGGGCCTTATAGTGATTTATGGCCTCTAAAAGATCTTTTTGCATTATATCCTCCATTATGTTAGTCAAGTGCTTCTTGGTAGTAAACATTTCAATGCCTTCTTACGAGGTTTTGGTCCTCTTTTTATTTCTAAAAAGAATTAGTCCTAACTATAAACTGCATTAGTAAAAGCATAGTTTTTCTCATAAACAAGTTCTTTTTCCATATCTCCTCTCGCCGAAGTATAAATCGAGTGCTCCAAGGCCCTTTCAGAAGACAGCCTCTCTCTTCCCTCAGCTCTCCGAACTTCCAAATGAAGGTCAATCGCAACCCTAAGTTCTCCTAAAGCTTCTTCCTCAGTTTCTCCAAAAGCTGAACAACCTAACAACTCAGGAGCTACTGCAATAAAACCCTCGTCATCCTCGCTATAAAAAACAACCTTGATATAATTACGCATCCCTCACTCCCTCTCCAATAATTTATACTTATCTATCACATCTAAGAATTGGTCAACTTGATAAGGCTTCGCCTTCCCTCGTACTTCCTGAAAATCAAGCAATTCAATTATCCCGGCCCTTCCATACTTCACATGACTCCCTGTCCGCCCTTTAGGACTAAACCCAAAAGCTTCAGCCGCCCCAAGAAGCTCCCGAAACCTAAGATTTTTACGCCTAATTGCCAACGAATCATAAAGCTCCCGCCTATTCATTTACCAACCATCACTAAAATCTATTTCTTCTCTTCTACTCTCTTTTGGGGCTTAACATATTTCTCTATATATGAACCAACATTTTTCTCAATCGCATCTCTAAACCTCATAACCTGTTGAGCAGTCATATAGACTCGCACTAAAGGTTTACCCTTTTCGATAGATACCATATCTTCGCTCAGTTGATAAAAATCAAAATAAAATTCATTCTCTGTATGCATTATCCTCTGAGCATTTGAATATATCACTTCCATCTCACGCCTCCTCCTCAAAAAAACTCCATTTTCTTCTATTAGCCCTCGCGCTACGATTAACAAAAAAAATCAAGCTAAGTAATTAACTTGACAAATCAAAAAATCCAAGTATGATGATATAGGTAAGAAATGGTCTTTTGCACAATCCTCAAATTCAGACCTTGGTAGTATTTCCCCATGCCTTCTCCCCCCGGGAAACCGTACTACACAAAAGGATTAAATGAGAGTAGGAAAAGAATAAGAGTTCTCCAGCATCTAGTATAGAACAAAATGTAGAATTGTCAAGACTTCTTTGTGCATACATATACAGAACTTTACTCTTATGTCAAGTGAATACCTATGTAAATTTTTTCTATTTTTTGCGGAGCACATTATTTAAGTTTGTCAAGGGTATAATTCCGTAAAAAATTGGCAACGATTGGGGATGTAGCTCAGCGGGTAGAGCGCTTGCTTCGCATGCAAGAGGCCGGGGGTTCGAATCCCCCCATCTCCACCATAACTCGTATCTCGTTGTTCAGATTCATCCTGTCTATTGCATTACTGGCTCACCAAAGCAGGCTAAACACAGGTCTGATCTCGTTAGTTTAGAATTTTTTGTCACTGCATCTACAAAGTCGTCTAAGGTATTGTATTTTAGAGAATCCGCACCAATGTATTTTCTCAGGCCTTCTCTTGTAAAATTCTTTGTTGCCAGTTCTTCGTACGACCTTGTAGCTCTATCATAGGGACATGGCGCTTCTAATGGAGGACAAGAAATTCTCACATGCACTTCCCTTGCTCCAGCCTCTTTTAGCTCTCTGACTTTGTTCCTTATCTGGGTTCCCCTGACAATAGAATCATCAACCAAAATTATCCTTTTTCCTTTTATGACTTCATTAATTGTTGAGAGTTTTCTTCTTGCTATTTCATCTCTAGTTTTTTGATCAGGTGGGGTATAACTTCTTCCCAGGAATCTATCTATAAGGAAAACATATTTATAGATTAAGCCAGATTCCTCCTGATAACCCAGTGCATGACCAATGCCTGAAAGTGGGACTGCTGCAACTAAATCAGCTCCTACGTTGTCGTTCCTTGCTAAAGCTCTCCCCGCGTTATTTCTTGCTGTAATAATTGGAATTCCCTCCATGACAGAATCTATGCTAGCTGTATAACCCCATTCAAATATACAATGGGCCTTTTTTTTGCTTTCTAATCTCTTGACCGTGCTGAAGCCATCCTTGTTTATTAAAACAATCTCTCCCGCCTCTAGATCCCTTATGTTTGCATTCAATCCGGTATAATCAAGTGCACGCGATTCAGAAGCGACCGCATATTTTCCATCATTTTCACCTATGATAAGTGGCTTACGTGCAAAGGGGTCTCTGGCAGCATATACCCCATCTTCAGTTAACACTACTAAAGAAAAAGAACCTTTGACTTTTTCTGCTAATCGTGAAATACCTTCCAGGAAATCTTTTCCTTGCGCCACTAATTTTGTCAAAATCTCAACATCGTGGTCTGTAAAAAAGGAATGGCCTTGGCTCCATAATTCTTCTCTTAGCTCCTGGGCATTGATTATGTTCCCATTATATGCCAAGGCGAATTTGCCTAATCTACAATCTGCGAAAAAAGGCTGGGGATCTTCTGCACTTGCATGACCTATCCCTAGATTCCCCTCAAGTTTTTCTAATAGTTCTTTCGTGAAACTCTGTTCGACATGTTGCGGCTTGGTAATTAGTTGTAAACTGTTTTTATTTTTATTATATGTAGCTATACCACCATATTGTTCGCCGCGGTGTTGCAAGGCATGGATTCCCATTTTTATGCAATAACTACAACTCATCGGAGAATAAACCCCAAAAACACCACAATTTTCACGCATTTCTACCCCCCAATCTTATATTGGCTATCAATTATATTTATCGGACCTACCATAGCAGTGCACAGACTCTATGTGTCTTTGGTTGCAGTTCCTATGGGTACGTTTGGTACATTTAATCTACTCCAGACCTCAGCATTTGTCAATTTTTCTAATTGACATTCGGCACTTCTAAGGTAAAATGTAAGAGATACGGAAAAGGGAGCTAAGTTATGGCCTATCAAGTCTTATCCAGAAAGTGGCGACCTCAGCTATTTGAGGAAATTGTAGGACAAGACCATATAGTACGCACTTTGAAAAATGCCATATCTCTGGAACGTATAGCTCATGCTTATCTATTTGCCGGAATGAGAGGAACAGGAAAAACCTCCACGGCACGAATTCTTGCCAAAGCCTTAAACTGCAAAAATGGCCCCACAATCTCTCCCTGCAATCAATGTGACAACTGTCAGGAAATAATGAGGAGTGAGTCATTGGATGTTCTGGAAATAGATGGCGCATCTAACCGAGGAATTGATGAGATAAGGGAGTTGCGGGAAAAAGCAAGATTTTCTCCGGCTAAGGCCAGGTTCAAAATCTATATTATAGATGAGGTTCATATGCTCACCAATCCTGCTTTTAATGCTCTTCTTAAAATTCTGGAAGAGCCACCTCCTTATATAATTTTTATATTTGCTACCACTGATCCTCACAAGCTTCTTCCTACTATTATTTCTCGCTGCCAGAGATTTGACTTAAGAAAAATACCTACTCCTAAGATACTGACTCGCTTACAGCAAATAGTAGAAAAAGAGAAAATTTCCACAGACAAAGAAGCTCTTACTCTAATTGCTGAAGAAGCAGAAAACAGTATGCGAGATGGAGAAAAAATTCTTGACCAAACTGTTTCTTATGCTGAGGGAAAAATAACGGAAAAAGATGTAGTTGACATTCTGGGAATAGTGGAAAAAAGATATATATTCCAACTTACACAAAATATATTAGAAAAAAATCCTTTGGCCAATATAGAATTAATTAATCAATTACTCGAGGAAGGAAGAGATCCAAACTGGCTTATTAGAGGGTGGCGAAAGTGGTTCAGGGATTTAGTAATTCTTAAAATGGGAGGAAATAGTTTTCTATTTCTTTCTCCTTCAGAAAAAAAAGAAGCAGAAAAACAATCTTCTCTCTTTACCCTAGCCCAACTAATTCATTTCATGGATTTACTTTCGCAGACCAGACAGAAACTTGCCTTTTCTTCCCAGCCACAAATTGACCTGGAATTGCTGCTAGTAGAACTTTCTTCTGATTTTGACATAGACACCTCAAATTCCAGGGAACCGGAATTAATGAAAATTTATCAAAAGATACTAAACCTGGAACAAAGGTTGAGCTTAAAATCCTCTCTCCCTGAAACAGAAAAAAAAGAAAAACCTAAAGTTAAAACTTATTTGGCAAAAGAAGAGAAGGAGAAAGAGCCCACCCTTAAAGAGACAAGCGCAGTAAAACAAGAAGTGGAAGAGAAAGAAAGCAATGACAATGAATTTTTTGAAAAGTGGCCTTTAATAGTAAAGGAGATAGGTAAAAAGAAAAAGACTCTGGGTACCTGGCTACAAAAGGCTACTCTCTTAAAGGTAGAAAAAGACTTAGCTACCCTGAGCTTAAAAAATGGATTTCACCAGGAAACCTTAACCAAAAATAGCAATCTATACCTGATAGAGGAGACAATCAAAGAGTTTTTATCTTACCCTTTTCATCTTAAATATATTGTAGAAAAAGGTAAAGAAAAAGACAAACCGAAAAAGACATCTTCCTCTAGTTCAGAGTGGAGTGAGCTTATAACTAAAGCTATGGATGTTTTTGAAGGAGAAATAGTAGAGGGAAAAACAAGGAGGTAATCTTAATGATAATGGATATGGCAAAGCTATTGAGACAATTTCAAAAAATGCAGGGAGATATGAAAAAAATACAGAAAGAGATAGCCAAAGAAAAAGTCACTGGCTCCAGTGGGGGAGGAATGGTCGAGGTAACTATAAACGGAAAGCTGGAAGTCGTTGATATAAAAATAGAGAAAAAGCTAATGGAAGAAAAAGATAAAGAAATGTTAGAGGACCTTGTTCTAGCAGCAGTAAATAAAGCGCTCCTCAAAGCACAGCAGTTAACCAAGGAAAGAATGGGGCGACTTGCAGGAGGGCTAAATATTCCTGGAATAGATATTCCTGGGATGCTCGGTTAAACTTCTATGTATTCAGTAAATTCTGTAAATAGATTAATCGGGGAATTCAATAAACTCCCTGGAATAGGTGAGAAGACTGCTCAACGGCTCTCTTTTTTCATACTGAAGCAACCCAAGGAAATAGCTCTTAGGCTGGCCGAATCCATTAAGGAAGTTAAGGAGAAGGTAAGATACTGTTCTATCTGTGCAAACTTTACCGAGGAAGACCCCTGCCGCATCTGCCAGGATAAAAGAAGAGACAGAGCTATCCTCTGTGTGGTAGAAGGCCCAGAAGATGTGTCTCTCTTAGAGAGAATGGGCAAATTCAAGGGAGTATACCATGTATTGGGAGGAGCTATTTCTCCCCTTAAGGGGGTAAGACCTGAAGATATTAATATTAAGAGCCTTTTAAAAAGAATTAAACAAGAGGAGATTAGAGAAGTTATCCTGGCTACCGATCCCAATGTAGAGGGAGAAACAACGGCTATTTATGTCTCTAAATTACTTTTCCCCTTCAAAATAAAGATTACTCGCCTCGCCTACGGTCTTCCTGCCGGGGGAGATCTGGAATTTGCTGACGAAGTAACCCTCTGGGAATCTTTAGATGGAAGACGGGAAGTGCATCCTTAATAAATGGATGGAAGATTCTACGGGTATAAATTTTTCTCACTAACTTTTGGTAATCCTTTTTAAAACCCTTCTTTGAGCTTCTCCAGCAAACTTATCTAACTCTTCACACAAATCTGAACAAAGATATTGAGGGTGATATTCTTTTAGAATGCGCCTTGCTTCTTCATTAGCCTTCTGCCTCATAGATATTTTCCCCTCAGCTTCCCAATTTAACCACTTATTTCTATTTGTTAGTCGTGGAAACCATTCCACCTTACGAAAATTTTTGAGAGTGTGTTCATGGGTAAGGAAATTCCCTCCCGGCCCCACCTCTTTTATGACATCCATGGCCAGTGTTTCTGAGTTCACTTCCATACCCTGAAGTATGCGAAAAGTAGCTCCCAGAATCTCATTATCAATTACACATTGTTCATAACTGGCAAGAAGCATCTGCTCGATCATACCTATAGAAAGATGGATAAAATTAACCCCGGATAAAGCACAGGACAAAACCTGCAAGGCTCTTTCATAGCCTGCTTGGGCATCGGGAATTTTGGCATCAATCCCTGTCCCACCCTGGAAGGGAAGATTATAGAAATGAGCAACCTGGGCTGTAGCTGCATGTAAAAGACATGTTTCCGGAGCTGCACCTGAGTAATTGCCAGTCTTCATATCCATAATTCCTGAGGCAATAGCATAAATACAGGGTGTACCTGAATTTACCAGTTGAGCTAAAGTTATACCACAGAGAACATTGGCATTTTGTTCCACCAAAGTTCCAGCAAGGGTAACCGGGCTGGTTGCGCCCGGTTGAGCATCAACCTCCACATATACAGGTATACCACACTTTGCTGATTCCATTAGCACTTCCGCCATTTGCGCTGGATGAGTAAGAGGACTAACCATGCAAACGACCTCTGTAAAAATAGGCATTTCCTTCACCTCTCTCTTGCTTCCTGAAATCAAAGAAGCCATTTCAACTTGATCTTGCACGTCTCTTGCATCCTCAGCTTGAGAATAATAGTTCCGAGAAGTGTTCTTCATCACCGTGGCGAAAAGTCGCCGGCAAAAACCCGGCTGAGGTATATCCTGGGGATTGACAATTCCATGCATTATATGAAGATTCTCCAGGGCATCCTGAAGCCTGGTAAGATCAACTAAATCCTGTAAAGTCGCTGGACGACGTTTCCCATCTAAATCAAGGACGAATAAAGCCGATGAGCCTCCTATGGTATATACATTTTGAGTATTTACCTGAATATTGAACTCTGGCTTCCTTCCATAAAGGGTGAACCTGGAAGGAGCACTCTGAAGAGCTTTCCTTAATACATATTCAGGAATTGTAACTATCCTTTTATCAAAATCAACATTGCAGCCACAATCAGCCATTAGCTCCAGAGCTGGCCTATACTCAACTCTTACTCCAATATCCCCTAGAACCTCCAAGGTTGCTTCATGAATATGCTTGATTTGATCATCAGTAAGAACCTTATATTGTCCACCTTTTAGTTCTCGAATGGCCATTTTTACTCCTTACTATATAACCTTTCTTTTGCAAATGATGCTCAAAACCTTTGTTTTGGATAGATAATTCCTGAGCCCTCTAACTCAGATAATAAAAGAGTCAATACCAGCTATTTCCCATATAGAGTTGTTAATCCCTAGTTTCATTCTCTTGTCCTCCTTTTTGCTACTACTAATCAGCTCAAATTTAAGACTTTGTTTTGAAGGTAGGAGAAAATCTTGGGAGTGCTCCTTTCTTTCATTAATTGAAAAACGTGGGAGGAGTCGATATTTTCCAACAGATGCTCAATGTTTCTCATAAATTCAATACTGGTAGTGAATACCTCTACCGGATTTAGATTTTTGGGGGAGACATCCATGGCGATCCAGCCCTGGTAGTCATATTCTCTCAAATAGAAGAGTAGTTCCAGGTAATCCCAAAAGTTGACGAACCCGGGAATTAAATCCCAGTCCCAATTTCTAAAATTATCGTTGATGTGTAGGTAGAATAGCTTACCTTTGCTAACCAGGAGCGATAGAGATTCAGCCGGATTTTCACCTGCCTGAAGGGCATGACCTACGTCGAGAGTTATCCCAACATTTTCCCTATCGACCTCATGGCAAAAGTGTAGACTTTTGCCTACTGTCCCTATAATAGTGCGAACCACTGGTTCACTCATTTTGTATTCCAGGCTAACTTTAATATCTGACCTATAGTCGGCCACCCTTTTTATTGCCTCAATCAAATTTTTCCAAGTCTCTTGATAGTTTACCTGGAAGGGATAATCATGGCCATCATTTAAGAGGCACACGGTAATTAACTTGCAATCCAATTGGTAAGCCCTGTCCATTGCCTGCTCTAGAACCTCCTCTGCCTCCCTCCTTGTCTTTTCTGAGTGGGAAGTCAGGGACCCATATGTCCATCGAGGTTCAGCCTTTAAGTTCACGTTAACTGCAGAAACTCCTAATTTATACTGGCCTATTAAGCTTCTTAACCTCTCAAAGTCACTGAAATCTGATGGGTAAATTACCTCCATCCCTTGGAGTCCCTCTATTTTGGAGGCTAGCTCGAACTTTTCTTCCAGGGTCCTCT
>WJOQ01000187.1 GCA_009618505.1 Clostridia bacterium
GTATTCCTGCAGTACCATTGGCGCTGAGAAGCTTAACTTCCGTGTTCGGGATGGGAACGGGTGTTTCCTCCTCGCTATAACCACCGGGAAAATTATTATTTCTTGCTCTTGGATAACTGCACATTATAGGTTACTCAAATGTCAAACCCTCGGCTTATTAGTACCAGTAAGCTAAACACGTTACCGTGCTTACACATCTGGCCTATCAACCTGGTAGTCTCCCAGGAGCCTTACCTCACTTACGTGAGTGAGAGATCTAATCTTGGGGTGGGCTTCCCACTTAGATGCTTTCAGCGGTTATCCCATCCAGACATAGCTACCCAGCGATGCCACTGACGTGACAACTGGTACACCAGAGGTCTGTCCATCCCGGTCCTCTCGTACTAGGGACAGCTCCCCTCAAATCTCTTGCGTCTACGGCGGATAAGGACCAACCTGTCTTACGACGGTTTAAACCCAGCTCGCGTGCCGCTTTAATAGGCGAACAGACTAACCCTTGGGAGGGGCTACCCCCCCAGGATGCGACGAGCCGACATCGAGGTGCCAAACCTCCTCGTCGATAGGAACTCTCGGAGGAGATAAGCCTGTTATCCCCGGGGTACCTTTTAGCCGTTAAGCCACGGCCCTCTCACACGGGACCGCAGGATCACTAAGCCCTGCTTTCGCATCTGCTCGAAATGTCTCTCTCGCAGTTAAGCTCCCTTATGCCTTTATACTCTACCCGCGATTTCTATACGCGTTGAGGGAACCTTTGGACGCCTCCGTTACTTTTTAGGAGGCAACCGCCCCAGTCAAACTGCCCATCAAACACTGTTCCTCATCCGGATAACGGATGCAGGTTAGAATCTTAACGTGACCAAGGTGGTATTCCACTGATGGCTCCAGGAAGACTAGCGTCCTCCCTTCTCAGCCTCCCACCTATTCTATATAGACCACATCAGGACCCAATGCCAGACTACAGTAAAGGTCCCGGGGTCTTTCCGTCCTGCCGCAGATAATCGGTATCTTCACCGATAGTACAATTTCACCGAGTCCCTCGTTGAGACAGTGCCCAAGTGGTTGCGTCATTGATGCGCGTCGGAACTTACCCGACAAGGAACTTCGCTACCTTAGGACTCTTATAGTTAGAGCCGATGTTAACTGGGGCTTCGGTTCGAGCCTTGCAGCCTTCCCCTTAACCTTCCAGCACTGATCAGACTTCAGTCCCTATACATCCTCTTTCGAGTTAGCAGAGACCTGTGTTTTTAGTAAACAGTCCCTTGGGCCTCTTTATTGAAACCTCTTCGTGCTTCTCAAGCTGCAAGCAGCTTGATACAACACTAATGAGGCACTCCTTCTCCCGAAGTTACGGAGCCAATTTGCCGAGTTCCTTAACGAGGGTTTACTCGAGCGCCTTAGCATTCTCAGCCAGCCTACCTGTGTCAGTTTGCGGTACGGTCACCTAAATATATCACTTAGAGGCTTTTCTTGATAGCAAGGAACCACTCCTTCCCCCAAAAACGGAGTCCCCATCACAGCTTTGGATTAACAATCGCTCGGATTTGCCTGAGCAATCTCCTCAACTGCTTGGACACAGACTATCAACCCCATGCGAGCTTACCTCTCTATGTCCCCTCTTCGCTTAACACTATTCAGGTGGTGCCGGAATTTTCTACCCGGCTTTCCATCGTCTACGCTATTCGCCTCGACTTAGGACCGACTTACCCTGGGCGGATTAGCCTTCCCCAGGAAACCTTAGGCTTTCGGCGCAAGGTTTACTCTTCCTTGTCTCGTTACTCATGCCGGCATCATCTCTTCTACTTCGTCCAGGTACCTTACGGTTCCCCTTCAACCTAACGTAGAATGCTCCCCTACCAAGCAAAGTCATACTTTGTAGTAAACTACAAAAACTCTGCCCCCGCAGTTTCGGTAATAGACTTGAGCCTCGTTAAATTTTCGGCGCAAGATCGCTAACCCAGTGAGCTGTTACGCACTCTTTAAAGGATGGCTGCCTCTGAGCCAACCTCCTGGCTATCTATGTAATCTTACATCCTTTCCCACTTAGTCTATATTTAGAGACCTTAACTGGCGGTCTGGGCTGTTTCCCTCTCGACTATGAGGCTTATCCCCCACAGTCTGACTCCTGTGCTAAAGATGAGCGGTATTCGGAGTTTGATTGAGTAAAGGAACCCAAAGGGTCCCTTTATCATCCAGTGCTCTACCCCCGCTCTCCATACACAAGGCTAGCCCTAAAGCTATTTCGGGGAGAACCAGCTATCTCCAGGTTTGATTAGCCTTTCACTCCAACCCACAGCTCATCGCCTGACTTTTCAACGTCAGTGCGTTCGGGCCTCCGTACACGTTTAAATGTACTTCACCCTGGCCATGGGTAGATCACCTGGTTTCGGGTCTACTTAGAGCAACTCTACGCCCTTTTAAGACTCGCTTTCGCTACGGCTCCGGAACTTAAATTCCTTAACCTTGCTACTCTAAGTAACTCACCGGCCCATTATGCAAAAGGTACGTGGTCACACTCGTAGTGCTCCCACTGCTTGTAGGAATAAGATTTCAAGTTCTATTTCACTCCCCTCCCGGGGTTCTTTTCACCTTTCCCTCACGGTACTTGTTCACTATCGGTCACTAGGTAGTATTTAGCCTTAGGAGGTGATCCTCCTAGATTCCCACCGGATTTCACGTGTCCGATGGTACTCAGGTATACTAAAGAAAGAACTTTTCCTCTTTCGAGTACGGGACTATTACCCTCTCTGGCTAACCTTTCCAGTGTTATTCTTCTAGAAGAAGAATTCTTTCCGCCTCACTGTAGATATTGGCATTTAGCAACCTACAACCCCAGATGGGCAACGCCTACAGACTTAGACACCCATCCAGTTTAGGCTCTTCCCTTTTCGCTCGCCGCTACTGGGGGAATCGAGGTTTCTCTCTTTTCCTCAGAATACTAAGATGTTTCAGTTCTTCTGGTTCGCCCTTACATCCTATGTATTCAGATGTAAGTAGTGCGGCATTACCCGCACTGGATTGCTCCATTCGGAAATCCCCGGATCAAAGCCTGTTTGACGGCTCCCCGAGGCTTATCGCAGCCTACCACGTCCTTCTTCGCCTCCTAGTGCCAAGGTATCCATCTTATTCCCTTAATAGTTTGACAATTTGGAGTAACCTAAATTTCTGTGCAGTTATCAAAGAGCAATTGGTAAATCGTATTTCGAAAATCGTATCTTGATGCTCGATACTAGATACTCGCTTTAATTCATCCCTCGTTCTTTGTCTTTCTTCTTTTACGAGTATCGAACATCTAGAATCGAGTATTTAGAACTTAGACTATTTTTTATTCCCTTGATTGCGATTTACAATAAGCAATAGCCCCAGCTATTTGCTGGTGGAGATGAGCAGATTCGAACTGCCGGCCTCCGCCTTGCAAGGGCGGCGCTCTCCCAGCTGAGCTACATCCCCATGGTGGGCCCACCTGGACTTGAACCAGGGACCTTACCCTTATCAGGGGTACGCTCTACCACCTGAGCTATGAGCCCAGCAACTTAAAAAACATTTTTGTTAATGGCAGAGCAGACAGCTTAGTTGAATCTCTTGGTATCTCTTGAAAGGAGGTGATCCAGCCACACCTTCCGGTACGGCTGCCTTGTTACGACTTCATCCCCCTTGCCAAACACACCTTAAATAATCTCCCTCCTGCAAGCAGGTTGGTTGAATATCTTCGGGTGCATCCAACTCGGGTGGTGTGACGGGCGGTGTGTACAAGGGCTGAGAACGTATTCACCGTGGCGTAGCTGATCCACGATTACTAGCAATTCCAACTTCATGTAGGCGAATTGCAGCCTACAATCCGAACTGAGGCTACTTTTGAGGATTGGCTCAGGATCGCTCCTTTGCTTCCCTTTATAATAGCCATTGTAGCACGTGTGTAGCCCAGGACATAAGGGGCGTGATGATTTGACGTCATCCCCACCTTCCTCCGCTTTTAGGCGGCGGTCTCCTTAGAGTGCCCGGCCGAACCGCTGGCAACTAAGGACAAGGGTTGCGCTCGTTAAAGGACTTAACCCGACACCTCACGGCACGAGCTGACGACAACCATGCACCACCTGTGCTAGCTTCCAAGCCGAAGCCTGGATGGCTCACCTTTCGGATCACTACTACTAGCATGTCAAGTCCTGGTAAGGTTCTTCGCTTTGCGTCGAATTAAACCACGTGCTCCACTGCTTGTTCAGCCCCCCGTCAATTCTTTTGAGTTTCAGTCTTGCGACCGTACTCCCCAGGCGGGGTACTTAACGCGTTAGCTTCGGCACAGAGGGTAATGCTCCCCCCACACCTAGTACCCATCGTTTAGGGCTAGGACTACCGGGGTCTCTAATCCCGATCGCTCCCCTAGCTTTGGTGCCTCAGTGTCAGAAACAAGCCAGGAAACCGCCTTCGCTACTGGCGTTCCTCTGGATATCTACGCATTTCACCGCTACTCCCAGAGTTCCATTTCCCCCTCTTGTCCTCTAGCCATACAGTATCAAAGGCAGTTTCTACCTTGAAAATAGAGATTTCACCCTTGACTTGTATAGCCACCTACGCACTCTTTACGCCCAGTAAATCCGAACAACGCTTGCTCCCTACGTATTACCGCGGCTGCTGGCACGTAGTTGGCCGGAGCTTCCTCTGGAGGTACCGTCAATCAATCCGAAAATTGACCATCGTCCCCCCTGACAGGATTTTACGACCCGAAGGCCTCCGTCATCCACGTGGCATCGCTCCGTCAGGCTTTCGCCCATTGCGGAAGATTCCCTACTGCTGCCTCCCGTAGGAGTCTGGGCCGTGTCTCAGTCCCAATGTGGCCGTACGCCCTCTCAGGCCGGCTACCCATCATAGCCTTGGTGAGCCTTTACCTCACCAACTAGCTAATAGGACGCGAACTCATCCTTGAACGAAGAATCCGAAGATTCAACTTTGGTTATGAAACCTATGTTTCATAACGTTATTCGGTATTAGCATTCCTTTCGGAATGGTATCCCGATTTCAAGGGCAGATTATTCACGCGTTACTCACCCGTTCGCCGCTAAGACCAGGAATAGCAAAAACTCATAATCTCCACAAAGTGAAAATCAATCATTTCTACTACAAATCTAGTCTTCGCTCGACTTGCATGTATAAAGCATGCCACCAGCGTTTATTCTGAGCCAAGATCAAACTCTCCGAATAGTTTCATTTTTTTCTTAAGGGGCTATCTGCTCTACCATGTTTTCAAAGAACATCTATATTATATCATATAAGTTTTATTTGTCAAGGAGTAATCCCAGTAATTCCCTGAGAATGTAATCCATATCTATTATAAACAAAAAAAAACTTCTGTCAAGGAAACTTAGACAACACCCGAAGGGAGCGCAGTTTAAGCCTTTGAAAAACGTGAATCGTATCTGGTATCTCGTATCTCGAAAAAAACTTTGGATAGGTTATACTAGATACAAGATACGAACAACGAGATACGAGAATGTCCTGAGGCATTTCTTGCTCTAAACTACCATTTTTGGTATAATGCTATCAAGAAATACGGAAGGACAATTTCCCTGTGTGCCTGCGGCAGCTCCGCTCCGGCATGCTTGGATGCCGGTCACAAGCTTCGGTTCGTCGCTGTATAGTAGCTTCTTATTCTTTCTGCTCAGCTTCTCGTTTCAGGAAAAATATAAAAGACTTTGAAGGGGGAAACATCCCCCCTCAACGGCCTTCGGCCTGCTCCCCCCAAGTTCAAGAAAAGGCAGAGCATCGTCGCGTTGCTCCTCAGACAGTATATTTTTCTTTTTCCTCAACTCGAAGCTTTGTTAGGGATGCCCCTAATAAGGCTTCTTTAGAAAATGTCCTTCGGTAGACCATATAATTTCCTAGTTCATCAAGCGAAATATTCATGCAAAAGCATTAGATAAAATGTCAAGGAGATCACTTATGAGTAAGAGTATTAATGTGGGTATGATAGGATATAAGTTTATGGGTAAGGCTCACAGTCATGCTTATCGAGATGTGGCTATGTTCTTTGAAACTGAAACGATACCGGTGATGAAAGTCATCTGTGGAAGAACGGAGCAGGCTCTTGCTGAAGCAGCAAAAAGGTTTGGCTGGGAAAGCTATGAAACCTCCTGGAAAAAAATTATTCAAAGAGATGATATCGACCTCATAGACATAAATACCCCTAATAACACACACCGAGATATCGCCGTAGCAGCGGCGAAAGCTGGTAAGGCTATTATTTGCGAAAAACCACTGGCAAAAAACCTGAGCGAGGCTGAGGAAATGCTAAACGAGGTAGAAAAAGCCGGAGTAAAACATATGATTTGCTTTAACTGTAGGAAAGTCCCGGCTTTAGCTCTGGCAAAAGAACTTATTCAGAATAACGAGCTAGGAAGAATATATCACTTTCGAGCTCAATACTTGCAAGATTGGATCACTAATCCTGAGTTTCCTTTAGTATGGCGACTAAAAAAGGAATTGTCCGGGACCGGGGCTAACGGAGATTTGAATTCTCATGTCATAGATTTAGCACGATTTCTGGTAGGAGAAATCTCCCAGGTAATAGGAATGCAGGAGACATTTATTACCCAGAGACCAGAGCTTAAAATAGGCAAAGAACTAACGACTGGTTTAACTGCTCAATCCAAAAAAGAGATGGGAAAGGTGACTGTAGATGATGCTACTTTGTTTTTGGCTAGATTCACCAACGGAGCTCTGGGATCATTTGAGGCGACTCGATTTGCCAATGGTCGTCGCAATGGTCTAAGGTTAGAGATAAACGGAAGTAGGGGAAGTCTAATGTTTGAACAGGAAAATATGAACGAACTCTGGCTTTATTCTTGCCAGGACCCTAAAGGAACACAAGGATTCAAAAGAATCCAGGTAAACGAAGCCGAACACCCCTACGCTAATGCTTGGTGGCCTCCCGGACACATCATCGGCTACGAACACACCTTTGTGCATGTAGTATATGATTTTTTAAAGGCTATTGATGAAAATAAGATGCCCTCACCTAATTTTAGAGATGGAGTTGAGTGCCAGAAGGTCTTGGAAGCAGTGGAAAAGTCAGCCAAAGAGGAAAGATGGGTGAAGATATAATGTAATGTAAAGAATGGAAAAACTGCGTCAGATACAGATTGAAGAGATAATAGAAGGAGGGAGCAGAAAAACAAATGGAAGAAAGAATTGATGTTGTCTGCATGGGTATTCTGGTAGCAGATATTCTCACCAGCCCTATTGACAGAATACCTAAACCAGGTCAACTGGCATCGGCTGATGAAATTTTCCTTTCTGGCGGTGGCCATGCGCATAATACACCTATATCTTTAGCCAGACTGGGAACGAGAGTTGGCATTATGGGAAAGGTAGGAAATGACCCTTTTGGCGATTTTCTTATAGAAGACTTGAAAAAAGAAGGAGTAGATACTTCAAAAATCGCCATATCCAATAAATATGGAACCTCCAAAACAATGGTTATCCTCACGTCTGGTAAAGATAGAAGATTTATCTATGCGGCAGGTGCCAATGCTGACTTTGGTATAGAAGATATTGATTATGAGTATCTCAAGCAGGCAAAAGTTCTTTATGTAGGAGGATATGGTGTTCTTCCCAAATTAGATGAGGATTCTCTGGTAAAAGTTTTAAAATTCGCCAAACAGAATGATATTATTACCCTGTTAGATGTGGTAATTCCTCATACAGAATCTAACTGGATAAACAAGTGTAAAAAAGCACTTAAGTTCACTGATTTCTTTCTCCCCAATAATGACGAGGCAAAAATAATCACCGGCCAGACTGAGCCTGAAGAACAGGCAAAACAACTCCTTAAATATAATCCTGAGATAACGGTAATTATTACTATGGGAGGAAACGGCTCACTGGTAAGAACCAAAGATAAGATTATCCGAGCCTCGAGTTACAAGATTGAGGTTGTAGACGGATCGGGAGGGGGAGATGCATTTTCTGCCGGCCTTATCTTTGGTTTGATGAATAACTGGAGTTTAACTGATGCACTAAAACTTGCCAGTGCCATGGGAGCATCTGCAGTAAGAAAGATAGGTACTACCCCTGGTGTATTTACCAGAGAAGAGGCGACAAGCTTCATCCAGAATAACCAAATAAAGATAACTACCCTCTAGGGCTCAGGCTTTTTTTTCGAGATAGTAGATACGAGATACGATTCACCGGTTTTTATGGATTTATTAATACCTTCATCCCCTTTTTACTTTCAGCAAGAGCTAATCCTTCTTCTAATCTTTCCAGAGGCAAGCGATGAGTAACCAGCTCCTTTATCCTTACCTTTTCTTGAGAGATAAGACTGAGGGCAAGCTCATTATGATAGGGAGCTGACCCATGTGTCCCCACCACATAGAACTCTCCGTAATGGATTAGATTAGAGTTGAGTTTTATAAAGGGATTGTCTAAGGGTAGTCCCCCAAAAAAGTTAATTATACCACGCGGAGCAACCATAGAAAGAGATTCTTCCTGAGCTTTTCCGCTAGGGCAGGAAACGATTATCCTATCTGCTCCTCTCCCCTCTGTCTCCTCTTTTATCCTCTGGATAGCATTCTCTGAAGAGGGATTAATCACTATATCTGGGAAAGCAAATTTTTTAGCAAAATCTATTCTCTCTCTAGATAATTCTACTAGTATAGTCCTGGAGGCTCCCTTTGCCTTAGCTAACTGTAGATGAATGCATCCCAAGGGACCGGCTCCTACTACCACTACCGTATTTCCCAAGTCGATCTGGGAAAGCTGTTGTCCATTTATAGCACAGGCGAGAGGCTCAGCCAGAGCTGCTTCTTCAAAAGAAAGTTCAGAAGGAATAGTATTTACACATCCGTTGCGGACTGCATCCTCAGGAACTACCATAAACTCAGCAAATCCTCCATCATAATGATAGCCTATGGCAGTAAGATTAATACACATACTCTGCATCCCTCGCCGACAATAGTGACATCTCCCGCAAGGAATAGCTGGCGCAATTGCCACTTTCTCTCCCAGCTTATGACCTTCAACTCTTTTACCTATTTCAACAATTTCTCCTGAAAGTTCATGACCGGTAATTCTGGGAAATCTCATATGTTTATGACCGTGGTGATAGACTCTTATATCTGTACCACATATACTACAAGCCTTGACTTTTATAAGTATTTCCTGGGGAGAAGGAGTGGGGCGAGAAATGTCTTCCATCTCCAGGTTTTCAATTCCCTTTAAAACAGCCGCTTTCATTGTCCAGCTCCTTTAAATTCTTCTTTATTAAAATGGCTAAGTTCTTTTCCAATGCTCCCTGTTCCAAACTGAATAGCTCTCTTCATAAGTAAGTTCTTTCTTCGAGAATAGTGAATTCTTACGCTTCTGTCAACCGTAGCGAAAAAAATTTTGACAAAGTACTGCTCTCTATTATATTTAAGATATCTACTGTACAGTTTTGCTGTAAGGAAGCAGAATGAAAAAAAAATTAGCAAAGCGGATAGCTCTTATACTTCTTTTCTTTGCCATTGCCTGCCTGGAACTGGGAGCTCACCCTTTTAAGATAGGAGAAAAGCTAACTTACACGGTAAAGCTCTTTCTTTTTTCTGTAGGAGAACAAATACTAGAGGTAAAAGAGATAACTCAGATAAATGGACAACTCACCTATCACCTTTGCTCAAGAGTAAAAACCTCGGGTTGGGCTGACTTACTCCTTTCTTATAATCATAGATTGGAGAGTTTTGTTGATGTTGACACACTCTATCCTTGCCAAATAAGGAGTTATGCCCAGGAGGAAGATTCTCCTCCTAAAGACATAATTGTTCAGATAGATCAAAAGAAAGGTGTAGCTTCTATGGAAAATCGAGCTATGAAGAAAAAGTGGGAGAAAAAACTCTCAACTACCACTCTAGACATAACATCCTTAATCTACTGGCTGCGGAATCAGGAACTCAAGGTAGGGCAAATATTTTCCTTTCTTCTACTGGAAGATACCAACCTGCGGCCTATAAAGATTGAGGTAGTTAAGAAAGAAAAGGTGGGAAATCATCTAGCTTTTTTATGCTCAGAAGTAGGCTCAGATAAAATAAAAATATGGTTTTCAGCCGATAAAAATCGTTTACCTCTCAGAATCGAGACAGACATCACGATTGGAATACTAACCTCCAAACTGGTCAAGATAGAGGACAGTCAGTAGAGCTTACCCTTCAAGCCAAAATAAAGCTTTTCCGCAGAAGGTTTATAATCTTTCCAGAGGTAGTAATTATTATTTAACAAGAACTCAATAAAGAACTCTAAATTTTCACCTATCATCCTGGAGATTTCAAATCTATGCTTCCAGCCATCAGGTATCTCATCCTCTGTGTTTTCCTCATAATATCTTTTGTTTATAAACTGAGCTCCCATATTAATCTTCCAGCCACCTGTACTCCATATTAACCAGATATCAACCATATCTTGAGGATGATGAGGAATTACTTTGCCAGGGTCATCAAGATTTTCTGCTTTTTGGTAGGTATAGGAAATCCCCTGTTCAAGAGTCTCACCCACATGAAGCAGTAAATCTAGCTTTCCTCCCCAGGAGTTCATATTGCGGATTTCTGGCTTGGCCAGGGAACTCGCACTATCCCAATTCCAGATGATATCCTCTCCTCTGTTGTAGAATCCTCCTAAAGATAAATCTGCAACAGAAGAAAGCTCATATTTCAACTGAGCTTCATAGTTCCAAAGCTTTACCATTTTATCCAGCTCTTCGTTTATCTCTATGTAATCTCGAGAAAGATATAAATCATCAAATTCAGGAAGGTAGAACTCTCTTTCGGCCTCTACCTGAAGCCGCAGTCTAGGGCTAAACTGCTCAGTTAGCTTCAGATGGGGAAGAACTTCACTAGTTACACCCTCTACTTTCTTAATACCTACTTCCAGGCCTAAACTTAAGCCCCTTATACTTTTAAAAACTATGGCCTCATCTTTTATCCAAAGGTGAAACTGGCTCTTGTCTGCATAAGAGCTATTCTCAGCTCTAACTCCTACATTAAGAGGAACCTGTGGAATTTCCAATTCTAATTGAGCTCCAGGATTAAAATCCTGATAACTCACACCTTCATCTTCCACTTCTGTACTCTGAGCCCAACCAGTAATCTTGAGAATATTGCTTCCCTGAAGCTTAGAGGTCAGCTCTCCTGCCAGGCCAATTTTATCTTTTTTTCTCTCTTTTTCCCCCGGAAGGTCCATTTTCTTCTGGTATCCATTGATACTAAAAAGTGCGTTCTTATTCTCGGCAAAATCCCAGATAAACCTGGTATTTAACCAATCTTCGTCCTTGGCCAGAGCAGAACCATCTTTTTCATAGGTGACCGACTGAGGAGCAGAATACCTCCCCAGGGAAAGAAAATGTATCATCTTATCTTTTTTTCTCCCATAATCTAAGCGATAGCTAAAGTTATCGTAGGCAGCAACGGAAGCGGAGATATAAAGATAGGGAAGAGGGGATTCCTCCTTTGAAAGAGGACGATAAGCTCTCTCTCTGGGAGGAAACTGAATAAATGCCTCTGTTAGAGACTTTTCTCCCCGTATGGGCATAAGAGGAAGAGCTTTAACGCTAGTTGTTATATATCTGGCTGGAATGTAGCTGACAGAAGGTCGAGATAGACGAGGCTCCAGGAGAACAATAGGAGAAATCTCTTTTCTTTCCTCTATAAACCCCTCCGCAAATCCCTGCGCAGAAGGAAGTCTCTCTTTTACTATCTCTTCCACCCTTCTTTCTAACCCAGGGAAAGAGAGGGAATGGGAATAAGTCTTCTTACCCAAAGTAACTTGAAGAAAATAGTCAATCATACTCTTTTCTCCCCGAATGGGCATAAAAGAAAGAGTTCTGGTTCTCATCACTTCTAGATAAGACCTATCTGTTCCTTTAACTACGACAATAGGCAGTTCGGTAGGAAGAGGTTTTTCCTTTGCCGGCTCTTCTGCACCTACCAAGTTTGATAAAGATAAAAAAAACAAAGCTACTAATACAAAAACCATCCTTTTAACCATTTTCCTCTCCTTATCACCCTTTTATTCTTCTAGCTCCTTTAATCTCTTTTTTGCCTCATTTATCCACTTTTCCGCAAGGGATTCTTCCGCAAGAACCTTCTCATATTCCTTTCTCGCTTCTTCTCTTTGACCTTTAGCAAAATAAGATAACCCTATCTGTAAGCGAGCCTTGATTCTCCACTCCTTATATTGAGGATAGACAAGAGGCACTCTCAGGTACTCCACTAATGCCTTATCATAATCTTTTTCGTTAAACCAGCAATTTCCTATACCGAACTGGGCTTCCACAGCTAGAGCGTCCTTTTCACTATTTTGCACCACCCAGGAGTAGTGCTCGCGTGCCTGAAAAAACTTATCCCTAATGAAGAGAGAGTTAGCCAGTTTTAAGTGGGCCTCGGCAACTAGGCTACTAGCGCGGAAACTGCTAATGAATTCCTGCAGAGCTTTTCCTGCCTCTTCCCAGTTCTGGAGATTTTCCCAGCAAAGAGCAGTCTGATAAAGTGAGTATTCCAGAATATCTTTCTCCTTGGCCAGGGTAAGGGCTTTGTCATAGGATTCAATTGCCTCCTTGAATTTCCTCTGTTTAAAGAGAGATTCTCCCCATCTATAATATACCTCCCCCCTTAAAGGATCATCGCTACGGGAAAACTGTATAAATTTAGAATAGGCTGCTCCCGCTTGAAGAAAATTATCCAATTTATAAAAAGACCAGCCCTGCCAGTAATAGGCATCAAGTAAATAGGAACTGCGGGGAAAGTTGCTAATCAGATTTTCTAATTCAAGCGCAGCCTGAGTATAATCCTCTTTTTTTATAAAGTAACTGGCTATTTTCCATTGAGCAAAATCAGCTCTTTCAAAACCAGCAAAGTCCCTGACTATTGTTCGGAAAACGGAAAAAGACTCATCGTCATCTCCCAGTTGTTCATAGCATTCCCCCATTCTAAGTAGAGCCGCCGGAATAAGGTTACTCCCTGGATACTTCTCTGCCAAAGTTTGA
>WJOQ01000101.1 GCA_009618505.1 Clostridia bacterium
ATGTTGATCTAAAGCTACGGCAACAGAAGCTGCCGACATATTTCCGCATTGGTCCAGATTTATACAGACTTTATTTTTATCCAGGCCTATCCGCTTAGCAACGGGATTTATAATACGAATATTAGCCTGGTGGGGAATAAAAAAATCAATCTCATTATAAGTAAGCCCACCTTTTTCCAGGGAGATATCTATTGCCTGAATCATCGCTTTGACCGCTCTTTTAAATAACCCATTCCCCCTCATTTTCATATAGTGCTGCCTATCTCTTACCGTCTCCTGGCTTGCCGGAAGCCGAGAACCCCCTGCCGGAACTCCCACCAAATCTGCTCCTGTTCCATCGGCTCCCAGATAGCTGGAAATTATCCCGCTACTATCGAAAGACGGTTGCAAAACTGCTGCCCCTGCTCCATCAGCGAAAATAACACAGGTACTTCTGTCCTTCCAGTCGATGATTTTGGAAAGAGCTTCAGCTGCTACCACTAAAATATTATCATACATTCCCGTAGCAATAAACTGGCTTCCGATGCTAATTCCGTAAAGAAAACCAGAACAGGCGGCTTCCAGGTCAAAGGCTGCTATTCCTTTCGCTCCTAATCTTTCCTGAAGAACACAGGCTGTGGCAGGGAAAATCATATCAGGAGTGATAGTAGCCACAATAATCATATCCAGTTCTTCAGGTTTAACCTGGGCAGCTTGGATTGCTTTCATGGAAGCTTCATAAGCTAAATCTGAAGCTGCTTGGTCTTGAGCAACAATTCGCCGTTCCTTAATTCCGGTGCGAGTACTTATCCACTCATCCGATGTATCTATCATTTTCTCTAAATCAGCATTAGTCAGGACTTTTTCAGGAAGATAGGAGCCTGTCCCTGCTATCTTAGTTTTTCTCATTTTCATCATTCTCCTTAGCCTTTATCCAGGACTCTCTCAATATGTTGATTTATCTTCTCATTAGCAAATTCAAAACTGGTAAGAATGGCATTTTTAACAGCTTTACTTGAAGAAGCAGCATGAGCTATCACGCATACTCCCTTGATTCCTAAGAGAGGCACCCCTCCATACTCAGCATAATCAAGGTCCTTTTTTACCTGGTCAAATAATCTTCTGGATAAAACACTGCCTATCTCTGGTAAACTCTTCTCCATCTCTTTGCCAATTATAGTAAGAGTGGTTTTAGCAAAACCTTCGGCAAACTTCAGAATTATATTGCCCACAAATCCATCGCATACAACTACCTCCACAGCCCCACCGGTAATATCTCTTCCTTCTATATTGCCAACAAAGTTTAAGGAAGACTCTTGAAGAAGTTTAGAGGTCTGAATAACTAAATGGTTGCCTTTGTTATCTTCTTCTCCAATACTTAACAAACCTACTCGTGGCCTCCTTTTTTTGAGAACCTTTTGGGCGTATATACTTCCCATAAAGGCAAATTGAAGAAGATGGTAAGGTTTGCAATCTACATTTGCCCCCACATCTAATATAATTACCCGTTTGCCATTCAAAGTTGGAAAAATAACAGCCAGACAAGGACGTTTCACTCCCTTTAGTTTCCCCAATTTGAGTAGACTGGTTGCCATTACTGCTCCTGTATTACCAGCACTTACCAGAGCCTCTGCCTTTCCCTTTTTAAGTAGGTCTAAAGCCACAGCTATAGAGGAGCCTTTTTTCGTCTTTGCCGCAATGCTCGGTGAGTCAGTCATCTCAACAACCTGGGGAGAATGAATTATAGAAAAGGGCATTCTCTTATGACCATAACGGGTAAGCTCATCCTCAATCCTCTTTTTGTCTCCTACCAATATCACTCCGATTTGAGGATTACTTTCTACTGCCTTTTCAGCCCCTTCTATGACCATACCTATGCCCTTCTCCACTCCCATGGCGTCCAGAGCTATGCGCATAATTAGCCTTTTTCCTTCTTCTTTTCCTTTTCCTTCTTGGTTTGGATTATCACCGCCTGCTTTCCCTTATAATAGCCACATTCAGGACAGGCAAAATGGGATAAGACAGGAACTTTGCACTGAGGACAATAACCAATAGAAGGGGAAGAGAGCTTCTGTTGACTTTGTCTGCTTCTCTGACGCGACTTGGAACGTTTCTTCTTAGGAACACCCATCCTAACCTCCTTGTTATTCGTATCTCGTATCTCGTGAATCGTATCTCACTCTCTTGTTTTTTTAACTATTCCCCATTCACGATTTCCGTTCTTATATTGAAAAAAATTCTACTACATTAACCGCCTGTTGTCAAAATCATAGACTTATGTCTATTCTAAAATTATTCGAGTATCAAGTGCGTAAATCTTTTCTGGATAGAGACAAACTGGATTTATATCCAGTTGCTCAATTTGAGGAAAATCAATCGCTAATCGTGAAGTATTAGCGATAGCCTTGCTTAATGAATTAAAATCAACAGGTTTCTCCCCCCTCACTCCTTGAAGAATGGCCAGTCCCTTTATTTCATCAATCATTTCTCGTGCCTCTTCTCTGTCTATAGGAGCAACCCTGAATACTACATCCTTAAAGACTTCTACAAGAATACCCCCTAAACCAAACATGACAACTGGCCCAAACTGTTTGTCTTTCACTACTCCAATAATGACTTCCCGACCGGGTGGAACCATCTTCTGTACATATATACCCTCAACTTTTGCCTTAGGATTATATTTTCTGGCATTCTCCACTATTCTGTCAAAAGCCTCTCTCATCTTTTCCTTTTTGTCAATATTTGTTATTACTCCCCCTGCATCAGACTTATGAATAATCTGGGGTGAAATTACTTTTAGAACTACTGGGAAACCTAATTCTTGAGCACATTTTACTGCCTTTTCCACATTCTTAGCAATACAAGCGGGAGGAATAGGAATACCATAAGAAGCCAAGAGCTTCCCGGAAATTGGTTCGGAAAGAAACTTCCTTCCTTCTTTTTTGAACTGTTCTATTTCGTTTAGTATATCTTTCCTGTTCACAGTTTCCTCCTCCTGACATACCTCCCATGCTCCATCAAAACCCACATTGCCCTGGCTGCCCTATCCACATCATCATAATTGGGAATACCGTGCTCTTCTAAATATTTGATACTAGCTTCACTAATTACTCCACCCATAAATGCACCAATAACTGGTTTTTTATATTTTTTTTGTACCTCAACCAAAATTCCTGCATTTCTCAGGGGTTGAGTTGATGTTTGTACAGCTTGAATTACTATGGCTCCATCATAAACTTCAGAGCCCATCACCGCTTCCAAAGCAACTTCATATCTTTCTGGACCAGCATCCCCCACTAAATCCAAAGGATTTCCTCTACTCCAGGCAGGATGCATTTTGCCACTTTTATCAAGCTTTTCTATCAATTGCCGGGGAAGAGCAGGCAATTCTATAGCCAGTTCCTCGCAATAGTCAGCACACATTACACCACTACCACCACCATTAGTAACAATCGCCAACCGATTACCTTTAGCCAGAGGCTGATAAGCCAATGCCCTTGCCATATCAAACATCTGGGTTAGCGTATCAGCCATAATAACTCCCGACTGTTTAAAAACCCCTTTATAAATTTGATAAGAGCCAGCCAGTGAGCCTGTATGAGAACCAACTGCTCTACTGCCGGTGGCTGTTCTACCTGCTTTTAAAGCCACAATAGGTTTAATAGGAGTAACTTTTTTAGCCATTTCCAGAAAATACCTTCCCTCGCTAAATCCCTCCACATAAAGAGTAATTACCGTTGTATAAGGGTCTTTGGCTGCCCAGGCTATAAAATCAGGAGCGTCCAAATCGGACTTATTGCCATAACTTATCATAGCACTGAAGCCATAATTATCCTTAACTGACCAATCTATAACACTATCCAGCAAAGCTCCTGACTGGCTTATGAAAGC
Organism: Clostridia bacterium; assembly: GCA_009618505.1. The sequence goes on from WJOQ01000101.1 coordinate 3,871, forward strand.
CACCTTGCCTGAGAAAGGAAGAAAAGGAGCAAAGCTAGCATTTAGATGTTGGGGAGGATAGAGTATTCCCAGGCAATTAGGGCCTACTATTCTTATTCCGGCTTTTTTAGCTATTCCCAGGAATTCTTCTTGTAACTTTCTACCTTTTGAGTCAGCTTCACCAAAACCAGCAGAAATAATACTGACTCCTTTGACTTTCTTCATCGCGCAATCCTGCATTACCTGAGGAACGAGCCTGGCTGGAAGACAGATTATGGCCAGATCAACTCTTTCTGAAATATCAGTGATTCTAGAATAACACTTGAGACCCAAAATATGTTCAGCTTTAGGGTTAATGGGAAAGATTTTTCCGGTAAATCCCTTAAGGTGGGGCAAAGAAAATACTCCTCCTTCCCGTAAATTCTTGAGTACTTGGTAGCCAATTTTTTCCGGATGGCTAGAAGCCCCAATTACGGCCACTCCCTTCGGTTCAAAAAAACATTGGAGTTCTGAATGTGTCTTCTCTAAATCAATTTGCATTCTACCTTCCTTAGTGGTTTTTTCACAAGTAATGTTACCTATTCGATTCACCTCGACCCTGGTCATTGAGGCGCAGCCGAAGTAATCCCGGCCATGAGACTGCCTCGCTCTTATTCTGTCATTGCCAGTCTGCCGAAGGTAGAGGCGGCAATCTCTTAGTTGAACTTCTCTTGAAGTCTCTTCTTCACCGAGTCGGGAATCAAGCTGGGCGTATCTCCCCCTAATTTGATAATCTCTTTGATTATACTGGAGGAAAG
>WJOQ01000129.1 GCA_009618505.1 Clostridia bacterium
CAGCCCTATTTATATCAAAAAATATCCAAAAAAGCAACTCAACTGCGTTTGCTGGGAATGAGCTATGAGTAAATAGCCAGAAGTTTACACATCAATAGAAAAACCGAGACAAAAGCATGCAAATACGAAGGAAGGTAAACTTATGTTCTGGCCACACATTTGTCAAATCTGTTGTCCGGCGACTCTGCTGATGAATCTAGAATCATTTATCGTTGGCTCTGCAAATCCTACCATGTCGGCCCCTGCCTCAAAAAGCTTTTTTACCATTTCACTAGATCTAATATGGCCACTTACCAAAAGGAAAAAAGAATACTTCTCTTTGATGGCCTTCACAAATTCAAGATGGGGGACCTTCGTCTGCTCATTCCTGATGTTAAAGTGCACTCCAAAGAGATTAAGCTTTACAACGTTATCAAGGATTGGTCCATAATCGACAACTACACCTTCTCTAAATTTAACAATTATCGGAATCTCCATCTTGGAAAAAGCTTCGAGCCATCTAAAGAGTTCATGTCTATTTTCAGGTAGAACCATGGCCTTGAGTTTTCCAAGGCGGAGGTATGGTTGATAGCCTCCATGAATATTAAGCTCTACAATATCGCCACCAGCTTTGTAGAAACATTCACTAGCATCTAAACCCCACTTAAGTCTCGGCGTGGCAAGATTCAAACAGATCTGGACTGTTGAGTCTTCTCTTGCGCGTCGACATTCCTCGCCGAGAAAATCAATACACTCTTTTTGACCTCGAGGCAAAACCGAATCTGTTTCTGGATAAGCCGGTGGCTCTGCTAAGTACGCTCCAATCTGGACCATAGCACAGCCTTCGGACCTTTCCGAACAAAAATAACCGTCGCTAACTCCCATCATAGAAGAAAGAAACAACTTCTTCCGAAGACTTTCGTGACCTTTTTTGATTCTTTCTGTCCGGTTCACTGGCAAATCTCCCAGTTACATTCTGGCATAAACTAAGAACTCAGCCTACCTTTTCCACAATGAAAAGAAAGTTCACATGGTGGGCCCAAAAAAACTGTATAGTAACATTGGGGACTATCGATACAACCTCGCCCTCCAAGTTATTTAGGAACTGCTCTAATTTGCCCTGATCCCTGGTCATCTTGATGTCAAATCGATGAACTCTGTATTTCATTTTCATCTTGTCACCTCCTGATAGTATTTCTTAATCCTTTCCACCTTATTCCTCCAAAAAATATCCAGCTGGTTTTTTGAGAACTTTGGCAATCTTGACTACACTTTTCATAGATGGTAACGATACTCCGGTTTCATAACGAGAGAGGCTTTTCTGTTTGGCATTGATTTTTTCGGCAAGTTGAGTTTGGGTTAGGTCCAGTTCTGCGCGGTAGTTCATTCTTCCTTCACCGGAAGCGTTCGGGTTGGCTTCGAATCCCAGTGGATATCAAAAGCTGGCGGACGCAGTTGCAACCAATTCGAACCATTGGTGAAATATTCGCCCATATCAAAATACTACCTGTTCACCAACCCTATTTATATCAAAAACTATCTAAAAAAGCAACTCAACTGCGTCTATTGGGAATGACCTACAAGCAAATAGCCAAGAGCTTACACATCAATAGGAAGACTGCCACAAAAGCTTGCAGGTATAAAAGGAGGTAGGTCAATGTCCTGGCCACTAAGCATTTATAGGCTAATGCATCCAAAGGAGAGATATATCTGGGTCCAAGTTCGTATCTTACACGAAACTGAAAAAGCCGTATTGGTTGACAACGACACGAAAATCTGGATCCCAAAATCACGGATAAACGGAATAAGACTTAGAAACAATATCTTTGAGATTTACGTGAAAGAAAGTACTGTTGGGTAATACCTAGTTCTTATTCGGACCACTATACTTCAACAGCTAGGGTCTTGACCTCTGGAGCCATAATGGTTAAGTATTGTAGCTCCAGAACTCATCGTTCTTATACATAACGGAACGAGAGTATCCGAAGTTTTGCGCAGTAAAATTTCCCAAAGGGCGAGGCCCGCAGCGTATATGCTGTGTTATCTGATGTCGTGGAGCCCTCTTAGGTAAATAACTTTTTGACGTGATGGAATGATGGTAATCTCTGTTCAATTGATATAATCTTGGTGAAATAACTGTGAGCAAGCATGAAATATTAATTCTCTCGTTTCCACCTACTTTTTACCAACTTTAAGCATCTCCTTAACTACATTCTCATTTTTTAAGTTAAAGTCTTTTGCATAGATTCTCGTTTCACATTTCGGATATCAACCATCTTGCCCGCGAATCCAGCAAACTCCATTGGACGATGAGTAAATATTATCACTTGTAGCCCATGCTCTTTTATTGCTTCATTTATTAGCTCAATCATTTTATTTGAACGGTCTGAACTAACATGTACGAAGGGGTCGTCAAGGACAAGGCACTGGGAATCTCTTCCACTTAAATGCTTTGCAACAGCTAATCTGACGCAGAGAGCCAATCCCTCCTTTAATCCAGATGAACCGTCACTAAACTCTAATGATATATCCTCAAAACCTCTCTCACCTAAGCGAGTTGGAAATAGGTATTCGTTCAATTCCACATCATCATGCAAAAATCCTGTAATATAACCCAACGAACGCTTTACTTCTTCCTGTATTGGGCTAACCACTACTGATAAAGCTGAACGATACTGTTGCTCTAATACTTCCTTTAAAAATCCATACGATTTTGCAAGTATCTGCTCTTTGTCAAGTCTTTCATTCTTTTGGCTATAATGATACTGCACACTTTTTTAAGAAGAACAATAGTAGAAGTTATTACTTCAATAAAGTGAAAGGGATCTGGACAGTGAGCAGGAAAACAAGAATCTATTTCCTCACCATACTCTCACCTAATATTCAATCTCTCCCTGATTATTCCTTCTTTTTCTGAAGAACAGGTTAACCTTACTCTCTTTTTCACCCCAGGAACTAAGTCAAAGAAGTTATCGGAAAATTCAACATTTTCCCCAGGCACTTCCAATATTACACTCCTTACAAAAACAGGAGAGTAAAGCTCTACCTCTAATCCATCTTCACTTTGATGGACTTTTCTTTCAAACCGCTCAGGGAAGAATTTTAAATTCCTTTCTCGCTCGAGAAGCAAATGACTTCCAATCTGACCTTCTTTCATTTTCAAAGAAGCGTAAACAAAATCTTCTTTCGTTGATTTAATCCCCATCTCCCAAATAGATTTGGCCAAAACCTTAACAGATTGATTGGCAGCTATGCATACATCCTTTTCTCCAGCCCAGAGAATCTGGCCTTTAAAACTCATACTCTTTAGCTGTAACTTCCCTTTTATCTCCTTCGAGGTATCGTTGCATATCCAGACCTCTATTTTCTCCTCTTCCTTTACCAAAGAGATAAGCACTGGCTGAAATACCCTTTTCACTGCATAATAGGCAGGCTTTGGTCGAAGATAATAGTCAACTATGCTCCAGCTAACCCCCGGCCAACAGTCATTAAATTGCCAAAACAAGGTTCCTCCACACTTAAATTTACGCCTGCGACAACGCTCTATTATTTCTCTTAGAGCGTAAGCTTGATTAAGCTGGCTATACTGGACGAATTCCTCGAAATTCTCGAAATCAGGCATATAGGCTCGGAGATAGTGAATCAATCGGCCCGATCCATCTTTTTGTTTATTGTGCCACTCCATAGACAAAGAATTCTCTTTCAATTGATCAGGAGGACAAAATCTCTTTATGGTCTCCATAACAGGTGGGGCCTGAAAGCCAAATTCAGAAAGAAATCTACCCTTGTCTTCCCTGTAAGATTCTATCTCCCGCCATCCAGACCATACATACCAATTATGTCTATCTCCTTCTTCTTCGCTGTTGGGATCTTTCTCGCCATAAGGACTACTTGGCCAATAAGGGCGAGTGGAATCCATTTTCTTGCATATTGAGGGAAGAATATTATGATAAATCGTCCTTCCCTTAAGCTCATCCTCTTTACTATATATCCAGTCATTTTCGTTGTTACCACACCAAAGAACAATAGAAGGATGATTCTTTAAGCTTTTAACCACACATCCGGCTTCTTTTTTTACCTTTTTCCAGAACCAATCCTCCTCGGGATACTCCCCGCAGCAAAACATAAAATCCTGCCAGACCATTATTCCTTCCTCATCACACAAACGGTAAAACTCTTTATCCTCGTAAATACCCCCTCCCCAAATTCTAAACATATTTATTCCACATTGAGAGGCACTATGAATAAGAGAAGCATATTTTTCTTTACCTATCCGAGGAAGAAAGGAATCAGCAGGAATCCAGTTCGCCCCTTTGCAAAATACAGGAATACGGTTGATTTTGAAATAAAAGCTCTCTCCCTCCTCGTCCTTCTCTTGAACCAACTGAACCTCACGAATTCCTATTCTCTCCTCAAATATATCCATAAGCTCTTCTTTCTCATTGAAAAGCTTCACTTTTAGATGATAAAGATGTTGACTCCCATATCCTTTGGGGTACCAGAGAATAGGTTTCTTAATTTCTAAATGTAAGGTATGCTTAGAAGAAGAAGATTCGATCTCGATATTTTGTTCTTTTACACGCTTTTTGTCTAAATAAATCAAAACTTTCCCTACCTGTTCCTCGGCG
>WJOQ01000300.1 GCA_009618505.1 Clostridia bacterium
CTGAGCCACAACTAGGTCTTATAACACCGGTTAGAATCTGAATCAAAGTAGTCTTCCCTGATCCATTAGGACCTAAAAGTCCGAAAATCCCCCTTGGTACATTCAAAGTTAAATGAGAGAGAGCTCTAATATTGGTAGGATATACTTTAGTTATTTTCTTTATTTTTATTACTGTTTCCATGAATTAACTCTTCTGGTAAACTGGCAAAGAAAATTGATACTGCGAAAACAGAAAAAAGTAAGAGTTTGGTTTAGGATTTTATAAGAGAGGCAATAAGAGAAAAGATAATTATTTACGTTTACAATAAAAAAAATTGACTATTTATGCCTAAGCATATCTGAAAAACTGATAGGAACGTGGGTTTATGAAGAGATTTCATAAATGAAATTTCTTCATTGATGAACCAAATATATATCAGCTGAGCTTGACTCTTGATGCCCTAACAATCACTTTATCTGTGGGAGCAACGTTGTTGCTCCTCGCATAGTCCAGAACTTCGCGTGTTCCAGCAAATGGGAAACCTAAACCTTTTCCTTGCCTAGAAAAATGGATTTGTCAACTTTTGAGAAGAATTCTTGATAAAATTTTTGATCCTCTACCTGCTCAATTTTTATTACTGTACCCCTGTTGTCTATGAGTTTGCGTTGGAAATTAACACGCACCCGAATCTGGTCCCCATATTCACTTATATTTGCAGAGGCTTCTGTGATGGAATTTTTTTTATAGGTTGCCCTGCCTCCTCCGAGTGCCGCCAAGAGGCCAGAAAAAAAAGACTCAGTTGCACTTTCAACATCAAGCTCCTTTTGTGCAGTAATAAAACCCAGCTCAAGCTCGGCTTGTTTGATAATAAAATCTTGGTCTTGCAATGCGTTCATAACAGCTTTCATAACCATTTTAAAATCCGCCGTATCATAACTGCGAGTTTGGAATTCTCGTATTTGCAGCTGCGTTTTTTCTTGCCTTGGTGGAGCAATGCAACCGCTAAATGCTAACGTGAATGAAATTAATGGTAAAAACAAAAAGAGTGTTTTTTTCATGGCACCTTCCTAAAATCTGCTACTGTGATAACTAAAGTCATAAACCAGTCCGTCTTTAAACTTTATTATAACAGTTAGGGTCTTTTGGGTTTGGGAAGCGGCAGCGGTAATTTTTTCGCCAATTATAATGCTTATTATCCCACGGCCAGCAGCAGAAACTGATACTTCTGTTGCTATCTTATCGTATATCCAGGTCTCGAGCCCTTCTGTATCTTTTGTAACTATATTAGGCGAGCCAAGAACTTCAGCAACGTCAGCTTGAGACATTCCCTTTTCAATATCTCTCTGAACAATTCCAACAGTCATTTCTCGTTCAGCTGTAGACCCAAGTTGTTCAGCGTGCTCACTAGCAGTAGGAGTCATGCATCCACTGGTACTGATTAGCATAACTCCGACAGAAAGTGCCAAGCCTACCAACAAAAACTTTTTCACTTTACTCACCTCCTAAATTGTAATTACCTGAAATTCGTGTGTTTTGTCTGATAATATGTTCTAAAATCTATCAGATCCTGAAGAATTGTCAAATAATTTCTCACCGAAAGGCGAGGAGTTATCCTTGGCCCTGACAATCACCTAGTTACCTACAGGCACTCTAATTCTCCCCTGGACCGGGTGAGAGTCTGGTAGATGATTAAGGAATGGTGCGAGAAGGTTGATCTTAAGGGAAGGTATGAAACGCATATCCTAAGAAAAACCTGAGGTTATATGGCTCGAAGGAAGGAGGGAATTTCTATTGAAATTATTCAGTAAAAGCTTGGGCATACCAGCCCCGAGGTCATCCGAAGATATATTGGAATAACCCAGGATGAGATTAATGGGGTGGAAGGTAGGGTGTTTCTGTAAAAATTATGAATTAGGGAAAAGTGAAAAAGACCTAGAATAGAAAAAGAAAAATCTTGCTAGCCGCTGCTCCCTTTATAATTCTAAACCTCCTTTTTTATATTCAAATCTGCGCTTCACAAGTAAAATTCCGATTTTTCAATACTGATTCAGAGTAAAGCTTTTATACTCCTCTTTTTATATTTTCCCTGTGACGAAAAGAAGTGATCTACTCGAATGGCTCAAAAGGTCTCGGAGAAGGAAAGCAGTTATCAAGGTAATGACCAAACCAAAAATGACTAGTCAGATACACGAGGAGGCTCTAAATGGAGTAGTCTCACTTAGGGGGGGCTAAAATCGGATTTCGCGGCTTCCTAGAGAGTGAATATTCCACTGGTAGCTTGACCATAGGAGCAGAGTTAGGCTATAGGTCTACCATGGAAATAGAGACCACGGGCAAGGCAACGATTACGGGTGGATATTGGTGGGATGTGCCCATCCATCAGACGGAAGAAGTTACGGGAAAGCTTGATTTTAGTGGACTTTACATTCTGTTCGGGATAGGATTTGCTGTCTAGATGTTGAATAGAGTTCAGTAACTTTCCCCGGTGAGTGGACCTTTACGGAGCATCCCGAGCCTTTTTGGGTAGGTGAATTATCAACTACATGGACAAATCCAGTCCAGGCGGAAGGAATAACCATAGGAGCAGGCTTCCATTTTTACGTCGGCTAGCTTTAAGAGACGTGCTGAATAATTGGGACCATAAATTAAGAGAGGGGAGTAATCCCCTCTCTTGTTAGTTCATAGTTAGTAGTTCACTCTTCAGTTTTGGCTTCAAACCCCCCTTCGTTCCTAAGGAGTGTTTGGGTCTGGCTAGTTCTTCTTGCCTCTCTTCTATTGTTGGCAGACATCGGGATGAGGACGGTATCTTCCCAAATTAGAAGATTATTGCTGAGGGAAGTAAGTCTGGGTCTGAAAGCATCTATACGATTCTTTTCTTTATCAAAGGCTGAATCTTTAGAAAAGTATACTCATTCAATTGAGAAAAGGAAAAAGAGGCAAGAAGAAAAAGAGATCTCTGGTCGAGCATCCAAGTCTGTGAATAACGATGATAACGAGAGCTATTACAAACTTCTGACCTACCTTGCCCGACGACGACAAAAGGAAGACAATACTAAGTAATTTTCCGGCAGCTTTGTATTGACTTATCACTAAGGTATGATAAAATGCGAACGAGTAAGATTTTCAAAAAAAACTGTTACTACAATCAATCAAATAAACAAGATAAAGGACATAAAAGTGGCTTCAACTCGCAAAGTGAAAAAAAAGAATCCGGAGATTGTCTTTCGAGATGGTAAACCAGTGGCAGTGATCCTGAACATTGAAGAATACCAGGAGATACTGGAACAGCTGGAGGACATAGAAGATTTGAAAGTACTTGAAAAGATGCGAAAAAAACCCGTGAAGTTTAGAAGGCTGGAGGAGTTCTTAAAGGAGTATAGTCCGAGTGTATGAGGTCTACCTTGAGCAGACAGCAGAACGGGAGTTGAAACGGCTTTCAGTGCAAAATTTTCACCGAATTATTCCTCAAATCAAGACCCTGGTTGAGAATCCAAGGCCTTCGGGTTGCCATAAGATATTTGGCTCAAAAAGCGATTGGCGCATCCGAATTGGAGACTATCGCATTATTTATGAAATTGACAAGAAAACAAAGACTGTTAAGGTTATGCGAATTAGACATCGACGAGAGGCTTATCGATGACAAAAGCGAAATATGTTATGGAAAGATTCTGAAAAAAGTGGAGGAGGTGATTTCTCGAAATTTAGGTAAAAAAAGAAATTTTAAAGACAGTCAGCTCTTCGAAGGAGAAATCAGAGGAAAAGAAAGATTGAGAAAAATAAATAAGGAGAAGAAAATGGTAAAAAGAATATCTGTAGTTTGCATAGTAGCAGTCCTGATTGTTTCAATGACAGGTGTGCTCACATATGCAATGGATATGAGGGGTAAGATTAGCTTCGGTGCCTACGGCGGCTATACTATACTTAATCCCGCAGGCATAAATGATGTTCTTAATGACATTAAAGACGAGTATGAATCCTGGTGGGATTTTGGTCCTGATAGCGGAACAGTAAGACCGCTCACAGGTGGTATTCGCTACGGCGCCGAAGTCCGCTATGGCCTAACCTCCAATCTCATAGTTGGCGCTGGATACAGCAGAATGTCCGGCAGTGGCCAGGTTAACTGGGATGGTAGTGATTGGTGGGGTTTTGACTGGACCGGGGAATGGAAAGACGTTTTGACGGTAACAGGTTTTACCGGCTCTGTTCTTTTTGCTACGGGAAGTGAAAGCTCCAACTTCTACTTTGGCGGTGGAGCAGGTTCGTACTCGGCAACAATCACTCATACAGCAAGCGACAGCGAAGATTGGATTGGATTCTATGATAAGATGGTTATGCAGGGCAAATCCACCATCGGTTTTCACGGCATAGCCGGCTTTGAATATTTCCTTTCTCAGAACATAGCCTTTGCCATAGAGGGGATGTATAGTTCAGTCACCTTTCCCGGTGAGTGGACCTTTACGGAGCATCCCGATCCTTCTTGGGTAGGTGAATTATCAACTACATGGACAAATCCAGTCCAGGCTGGAGGGATAACCATAGGAGCAGGAGTCCGTTTTTACGTCGGCTAGTTTCAAAAGATGTACTGAATAATTGGGACCGCAAAACAAGAGAGGGGATTGC
>WJOQ01000232.1 GCA_009618505.1 Clostridia bacterium
ACCTATTCTTTAGCTACAAAACGTTGAACTTCTTTTGGTAAATAACCAAATATGTTCTGAGCCCGGTGAAGTATCTGAATTAAAGGCCCGGGAGAATTCCTGTATTCTTTGATAACCTGCTTTAATCTTCTATACTTCTCTTCCTTCTCTTTACAAGAACTAAATTTCATCCCGCTTTCCTCTTCCGCAGTTCCCTGTTCTGTTAGTTAAACGGTTGGGTGGTTAATCCCCCTCACCCTATCCCTCTCCCCAAGGGGAGAGGGGCACTGCTTACCACTTACTACTTACCATCTTATTGTTTCTTATCGATAAATAATGAACAATGAACTAATTCATTTGTGTACTAAATGATAAGTTAGATTACCTACTTCCATAGCTATATCAACTGCTTTGACACTCACATCGGCAGGGACATTCAAGTAGCGGGGAGAGAAATTCATAATTGCTTTAATGCCTGCCTTTACTAATCTATCCGTTACTTCTTGTGCTGCTGCCCCAGGAACAGTAATAACAGCTATCTTGATTCTATTTCTCTCTATTATTTTCTCGAGCTCAGAATAATCTTCTACCTTTACTCCTCCTACCTTTTTGCCTATCTTATCGGGATTGTTATCAAAAACAACTGAGAATTGAAAACCCAACTGCTCAAACCCCCGATAATTCAAGAGAGCTGAACCAAGTCTTCCCGCTCCAACTAAAGCCAGAGACCACTTTCTGTTTAACCCCAATATTTCTTCAATCTCAGCAGTAAGATTTCTTACACTATAACCAACTCCTCTTGTTCCGAAATCTCCGAAATAAGAGAGGTCTTTTCTCACTTGAGCAGCGGAGACATAAATGTCCTGAGCTAATTCCTCAGAGGAAATCGTCTCTACTCCCTCCTTTATTAGATACCTTAAATTACGTAGGTACCGGCAAAGGCGTTTAACACTATCTTCTGGAATTTGCATTTTTTTCATTTTCTTTACTTTAACAAATTAATTAGTCTCATCGCTGGACTGGAAAACAGAATCAAATAAATCAAAGAATTTAGCTATTCTTTTGGGAGAAGGAGGGGTTGTCAGATAACTTACCACCACCAGAGTAAGAGTAGCTACAATTAAACTGGGCAAAATAGGCAGAGAGCCAATTAATAACCAGCCAGGAAGAATCTTGTAAATAAGCAGTACAGCTACCGTCTCTCCCGCAATCACAGAACTAATGGCTCCCCATTTAGTAGCTCTCTTCCAGTAAAGAGCAGCAATGGTAGTCGGATATAGCACCCCTATTCCCGTAAAAGCAGCAGTGGTAATAGCTACAAGGGTAGAGACAGGTCTCAAGGCAATAAGAAAGCCGAATAGACAAAGCATAATAATGAATATCCTTCCCATCTTAACCTGCTTTTCCGTACTTGCTTCTTTATCAATGAAAGAAGCGTATATATCTCTGGTAAATATAGAACCCAGAGCTAATATTTGAGAATCTGCTGTGGAGATTAAAGCTGCCAATGAACCAGCCAGGATGATCGCCATCAGCCAATAGGGAGCAAATTTTACCATCAAAAGAGGGAGTATCCTGTCCACATTCGCTCCCTCAAGGCCAGGAATCATAGTATAGCCTATAGCCCCAATCCAGGTGGGCAAAAAGAACACAACCAGGCAAATGAGAGGGAAGAAAACCATCATTCGCTTAATAACGTCCACATTTTTCGGGACATACATTCGCATCCAGAGATGTGGCATTAGCGGATCAGCTAAAACCCACAATAGCATAAAACCAAACCATATCCCTGGGGTAAAGAATCCTCCCACTCCCGGCCTGGATAGATGAGCTGGACTTTCAGAAGCTATTTTAGCCACTATATTGCTCAATCCACCCCCTTTTATTACCACAAGAACAAAAGCTGTAGCCAGGCAGCCCAGCATCATTACTCCCATCACGGTGTCAGTCCAGGCAACTGACCGCATTCCTCCCATAACCAGAAGCATCATAAAGATGCTGATGATTCCTGCGCCAAAAACATAGGGAACTGCTCCCCCCGATAGTTCTTCTAGAGCGTATCCCGCTCCCATTGCTTGTACGGCTAAATAAGGTAAAACAAAGGTTATCATCACCAGCGCATAGATTATCTGTAGCTCTTTGCCGAATCTGTCTCTAATCAATTCTGGAGGGGAGACATATCCAAACCGCTTACCCAAAAGCCAAATCCGATATCCGAGTATATAGAAGTTTATAGAAATAAGAGCCGTAGCTACTCCAATTGGCCCATACCAGGCTAGCCCCTTACTGTAACCCCATCCAGCACATCCAAGAAAGGTGAAAGCACTACAAAGAGTAGCAAAATAGGTAAAGAGAGTAACAAAGGTACCCAGCTTTCTATCGGCAGTGAAATAATCCTCTACTGTTTTTCTTCCAATCTTATAACCATATAGCCCAATAAAACTAAAAAATCCCAGGAATATTACCAGGATAATAGTAGAAATAGCTACTTGTGACACTTTTGCCCCTATTATTTGGGGTCAGGTTTTGATTTTTGACCCTATTTCTTTTTTTCTTCTATGTCTTGCGGTGGCTTTGGCCAATATTTTCTGGTAAAAAAGAAAGCTATTACTGCGTAAGCTATTATCAGCACAATATCATAAAGAAACCAGCCGGGAAGCCAGCCTCCTATCAGGGGTTGGTAGGTTCCCCAGGACCAGAAATCATGGTAAAGGACAAATATAAGGATAAATAAAACATACCAGACTAAAGCTCTTTTGGTCTGGGGAAGCCAGAATGGCAGATGGATTTTTTTCTTCAAGATATACCTTGCTGTCTTATAGGATTATTAGAAATATTTCTTTAGTGAATAACCTATCTCCTTAAAAATTTTTTTTACTGTAATAAAATAAAAAAATCCTGTCAAAAATCTAATTTGAGATTGCTGAAAAAGTTTCTTTTCAAACAAAATTAGCTTAATCTCATTGAGAAGCAAAGCAAAAAACGAGATTCCTCGCTTCTCTCGGAACAGGCCCGCAATCTCAAATTTGTTGCATTAGTTTATCCAGGTCTACGTATCGAGTCACTAATCGTTCAGCTTCTTCTATTTTATATTCATCACATGAACGAATCTTAACTCTTCGTTCATGCACCTTTCTGGCAGTATTGTAAGTATCGTCCCTGGAAAACAGGATAGGGAAATCACAATTCTTCACCAATTTAAGAATTCTTTGATGTGGTTTTAGTCCGCCGGTAAGAATCATTCCAGCAATTTCAAAATCGTCTTCTACTTCTAACTTACTACCTGCAATAGTGGCCAGGATAATATCCTCCCTGTCTCCTGGAACAATCACCAGGCTGTGAGGAAGAATATATTCCAGAGCATGATATGGCTCCATTGCCCCTACTAAAATGTTAAATACCTTCCTTTTCAAATATTTCTCTCCACAAAAAATACTGGCTCCGCAAGCTTCCTGGATTTGCCGCATAGTAGGATAGGTAAGACGTTTTTCAAAGGGCATCACACCTAATAGATTAATCCCTTTATTTGTAAGGCTTTTTTGGGTTACTCTTCTTATTTTATCGTATTTCTCGGACAGAACTTTGTTTATTACCACCCCCAACACCTCTACTCCTTCCTGGTCAAAAAGAGATTTGTTTATAGTGATTTCGTCGATAGGTTTACCTATACCACCTACGGTTAAGATAAGAACTTTAGCTCCTAATAGTTTTGCTACCGAAGCATTGGACAAATCAATTACTGCCCCTACTCCTGCATGCCCTGTTCCTTCGATAAGTATCAATTCTTTCCCGTGAGAGATTCTGTCAAAAGAGGTCTGAATTTTCTGAACAAGCTCATTTCTATCTCCTCTTTCGATATACTCTTCAGTAAATCCCTTCTTGATTACAATGGGGTTCATATCCACCAGATTATCCTCTATCTGGCAAACATCCTTCATTAATACCACATCTTCGTCTACTTCATAGCCATCTCTTTTTACATAATGCTGACCCACCGGTTTCATAAAACCAACCTGAGGGATTCTTCTCCTTAGAGCCTGGAGCAGTCCCAGGCAAAGAGTAGATTTACCATCATCCTGACGAGTAGCCGCTACAAATAGCTTCTTCATTTGTTTATCCTATACAAAACATTCAGTGAAACACGTTTTTTCCTGTCATTGCCAGAAGTCCTGAAAGCCTTCAGGACGAGGTGGCAATCCCCTCAAAAGTGTGGAATTTATCCCAAACTAAGAGATCGCCACGGTTGCTTTTAGCAACCTCGCGACGCTTCCCGGATTGCTTCACTCCGTTGGCAATGACCTGGTTCAGTGAGTATTTGCCATTATATTAACTTAGCTTTGCTGTGTCAACCAAAAAATCAATTCTCAAGGCAAAGTAATTATGTTAGCGCTTATTTTGGAAATTCAAAAAAAATGGACTGAGGCGGCGGGCTTCTGGTAAGAAAACGGCGAAGAGGGAAAATAATTTATGATAATTTAGCAAACTTGCAAATTTTTACCTGTTCATAAAGACCCCATGGCCATAAAACATACTCATCAGTCCACTTATGAGCCTCTGTTCTGAAAGACCTTGAATCAGTCCATGGCTCATATCCTGCTTTTCTGTGAAGAGGCCCCAGCAT
>WJOQ01000322.1 GCA_009618505.1 Clostridia bacterium
TATCTTCACTTCCTAGCTTATCCTTAATTGTCTCAATCAATTCTTTTGCTTCTTCAGTAGCAATATGACCAGCCGAGTGATTCTTTATTCTACCGTCCTCTACACAAATGGTATTGCACCTGAAAGCCACGTCCTCTGGGCTCAATTCAACACCCATACTGGCCGCCTCCAGAACTCCCCTGCCTTGAAAATAGATTCGAGGATCATATCCCAAAACGGAAAGATTAGCCACTGCTGAACCGGTAGGCATTCCTTGAGGGATAGTTATTAGTCTGCCACATTCCCCTTTTCTAGCTAGCTCATCCATATTAGGAGTATTAGCTACCTGCAAAGGAGTCCTCTGACCCAATTCATCTAAAGGATAATCAGCCATGCCATCTGCCAGGAAGAGTATATATTTCATCTATTCTAGTACCTTCCTAACTGCCTTTAAGCTAGACTCCATCATAATTGGCTTATTAGCATATCTTGATTTAATTCCCTTCAGTCTACCCAGATGATAGTTAACCACCACATCGGGGTCCTTTAATAAATTTCCCGTTAAAACGGCCACTACCCTCTCCTTTTTATCGATTATCCCCGCCCTAACCAGCTTTCTTGCCCCGGCTATGCTACAACAGGAAGCCGGCTCTGCTCCAATTCCAGAGGCATCAACGAAAGCCTTGGCATCCATTATCTCCTGATCAGTCACCTGCTCCACCACGCCCCTGCTCCACTCTATGCCCCGAATTGATTTTTTCCAGCTTACTGGATTGCCTATTTTTACCGCAGTAGCAATCGTCTCTGCCTTAACCGCTTCAAAGGGAGTTCTCTCCTTCCACATTGTATAGAGAGGATTTGCCCCCTGTGCCTGAATCACAGCCATCCTAGGAATCCTATTAATCATTCCTATCTGGTACAATTCTCTAAGACCTTTGCTCAAGGCGGTGTTATTTCCTAAGTTGCCGGCCGGGAGGATAAACCAGTCAGGGACCTGCCAGTCTAATTGCTGCAATACTTCAAAGCCAATCGATTTTTGTCCCTCTATTCTAAAAGGATTAATGGAGTTTAATAAATAGATTTTCAGCTCCTGGCACACTTCCTGCACCAGCTTCATCGCATCATCAAAATCACCTTTTACCTGAATGGTCTTTGCTCCATAAGCAAGAGCCTGGGCTAGCTTACCAAGAGCTATTTTCCCTTCCGGAATAAAGACAATGCTCTTCATCCCGGCCAGGTCAGCATAAGAAGCCATTGAAGCAGAAGTGTTTCCTGTGGAAGCACAAGCCACTTTCTCAAAACCAAGCATTTTTGCCAGTGATATAGCGCAGCTCATTCCCCTGTCTTTAAAGGACCCGGTAGGATTTTCTCCTTCGTGCTTCAGCCATATATCTACAATGCCAACATATTCTTCCACTTTGCTAGCCCGATAAAGATTGGTATTTCCCTCCGGTCTGGAGATAATGAATTTGCTGTCAATGTCTGATACGAGCTCTTTGTAACGCCAAACGCCAGAGTTATAAGGAAATTCCCTCTTAGCTAATCTTTCATCAAATAATTGAGAGGAGACTTTCTTCCTCAAGGTTCCCATATCGTGAACTACCTCCAGCAAATCCCCACACTCACACCTATGTCTCACTTTATCTATGGGATATTCTCTCCTGCATTCAATACATCTTAGTATCACAGAAATCTCCTTTCTTTTGAGAAATCTTCCAGCCTCTTCCTCCCTCCTGTTACCTTTATCAGTCAGGGCATCTATTCTATAGCCTGCAGAACTTCGTTAGTCAGGTAAACCTGCGATACAACATATAAGAAAATGCTTGTATCGTCAAAGCCTTTCTCTTTGATTGCTCTGATTTTGACTGAAGAAATACGAGCACATCTATTGTTCCAGGCGATTGGAGAAGACAGCAACAGTAAGACTCCGGCCATAATTCATCAAATTTGAAAAGTGGTTATTTACTGGAAGTCAGATTTATTGTATGATATACGATAATTCTTAGGCAGGCAAAAATTGAAGCATTCCACAAAAATACACACTTTAGGCATTTTGTCCTTTGCTCATTTCATTGTTGATTTCTACTCTCTTTTTTTGCCTATTTTTATTCCCATTCTAGTTCTGCAGCTTGGAATAACCTACTTTAGTGCCAGTCTTCTGATTTCTTCTGTTGGCCTAATAGGCGCTGTGTTTCAATCTCCAGTTGGATACTGGGCAGACCTCTACCGGAAAAGGGTTACTTTCATAGCCATAGGTTTTCTTTTCTATGCTCTGGGAGCAACTATCTTTGGTTTGAGTAATGGTTTTGGCCTTCTTTTTCTTTCTTCTCTTTTCCTGGGGTTTGCTGGAGCAACCTATCATCCCCAGAGCGCCAACCTTATCATCAAAAACTTTTCTAGGAAGGGTCAAGTCTTGGGTATCCATGGAGCAGGGGGACAACTGGGCAGATTCATATCCCCCATACTCATTGCATACCTTATCTCCAGGCTGCAGTGGAGATTGGCGGCAGTAATTATTGCCGTCCCTGCCCTTATAGCCGCTGTTGTTTGTTGGTCAACTCTGAAAGAACCGCTTGAAAGAGGAGAGAAAGGATTTGGCAAAACAATCACCAAACCAATTCTTATTCTAATGTTGGTTCTTGGTCTGAGAGCTGCCACATTTACAGGAATCATATTTTTCCTACCTTCCTTTCTTATGGAGAGGACCTCTTCTATTAACATAGCAGGCCTACTTACTGGAGTCATGCTGGGAGTAGGTTTGATTGCTCAGCCTCTGGGTGGCATTATGGGAGATAGAATATCCAAAATAAAGATAATTTTTTTGAGCCTGGCAGCTATAAGCATACTTCTCTTCCTCTTCTATCTTATTTTGATGCCGATGATGCAACAAACTATTCTTAATTATGGAGCACTTGTCGTATTTCTTGTAGCAATAGGTTTTTGTATTTTTATTACTTTCCCTATAGGCATGGCTCTATCTGCCGAACTAGTCAGTGGTGAAAGAGTAGGAAGTGCAGTGGGAGCTGTTTTTGGAGGAGAAATGATAATATCTGCCCTTACTGTACCCGCCCTGGGCTACATTATCGACACTTATGGATTTCGGACAGGGTTTGGTTTCCTGGGGATGTTGGCAGGGGCGGGAGCCATAGTCACTGGACTCTACCATATTGGGTCAAAAAGGAATAATTTAAAAAGCGTAAAGGGTCTATGAGAATAGCTTGTATTGCAGCACTAACGTAGCCCGAGGACAATTGGCAGAAACAACATATTAGTATTACTCATATGCCTTCAGTTTTCGGGAATAGTAATGACATAGAGCAACAGCAAGCGCATCAGCAGCATCATCTGGAGAGGGGATCTCGGCAAGATGAAGCAAATCCTTGAGCATATACTGAACCTGTTGTTTCTCTGCTCGCCCATAGCCTACAACAGCTTGTTTTACCTCAAGAGGAGTATAATCAAAGACTTTTTTCCCCGCTAGGGAGGCACTTAACATAATTACCCCCCGCGCCTGACTTATGGAAAGAGCAGTTTTACTATTCTTACTAAAATAGATCTGCTCCACAGCTACCTCATCGGGATGATACTGTTCAATAAGGTCGCTTACCCGCTGGTAGATAATCTTTAGGCGTTCGGGCATCTCTGTATCAGCCGAAGTATGGATACAGCCACATTCTGTAACCCTGATATTTCTATCAATGGTGAGTATCCCATATCCGGTGTTAGCTGTACCTGGATCTATTCCTAAGATGATCATTGCTCGTCCCTTTTTTCCTGAATCGTATCTCGTATCTGGTATCTGGAAGAGCGTAGAAGGTAAGGCGAAAAATGCAAAACCATAGCAAATTAGTTTGTTGTTACGAGTTCATAGTTTATCGATAAAAAACAACGGATAAACAGAAAGGTTTTGATCAATGAACAACGAGATACGACTTTTAGCTATTAATGATGGCCTGAGTTAAGTCTATAGCCCGACGGGTCTCCTTTACATCATGGGTTCTCACCATTCTGGCTCCCTGAGTAACCGCCAAACAAGTAGCAGCCAAGCTCCCTTCTAAACGCTCTTGCAGAGGAAGATTCAAAACATTGCCAATGAAGGATTTACGAGACACACCAATTAAAATTGGCCTCCCCAGACTTTTCAACTCACTCAATTTATCTATAATCTCTAAGTTATGCCGAGCACTCTTGCCAAAACCAATCCCCGGGTCAATAACTATCCTCTCTTCATCAATTCCTGCTTCTTTAGCTATTACTATACTCTCTCTTAAATAAGAGATAATTTCTCCCAGTAAGGAATCATAGTAGGGATTATTCTGCATATCTTTGGGACTCCCTTTTATATGCATTAATACCAAAGGCACTTTGTACTTAGCCACTACCTGCTTCAACTCAGAATCGAACCTTAGCCCACTTATGTCATTAATCATATCTGCTCCTGCCTCTATAGCCTCTTGAGCTATCTGTGCTTTATAGGTATCGACAGAAACAGGTATTTCGAAAAGCTCCTTTATTTTACCTATAATAGGAATAATTCTTCTCAGCTCTTCTTCCGTGCTTACTTTTGTTGCTCCCGGTCGGGTAGATTCTCCTCCTATATCGATAAGGTCAGCTCCGTGGGAAACAATTTCCTCTACTCTTACTAGAGCTTTTTTCTCCTGAGTGTATCTACCTCCATCATAAAAAGAGTCAGGAGTAAGGTTCAATATGCCCATTATGGCTACCTTTTTCGCCAGGTCCAACTGTTTATCCCCCAGAGAAAGGATGAATCTTTCCCGTTTAATATTCTTCAAAATTTGCTCCAGTTCGCCAGAAAGGTGAGATAAACTAAATGGCTGCCGTCTTAATTTGGGAATAACTTTATTGTAATGTGCCTCTGTTCCCATAAGCAGGACATCACTCTTAGGAACAGCAAAAGAAGCAACTTCTTTCTTAATAGCTGCATCTGCTGAAACCGAAAGCATTTCTTGCTTAAGGAGATTGGCTGCTTGGGAAGGAATACCTTCTAACTTGATAAGGTAAAGGTTGGCTTTCTGAGAAAGGATTCTCTTGCCTTCTCGACTAACCCCTATTTTTTCTAATTCTTCTTCAATTCCCCTTTTGTTTTTTAGATTGAGAACTCGGGGTTTTATGTGCATTTTTCTTCTTGGAGGTTAGTTTTTTTCCACTATTTCTTACCTTCTTATTTACCAGCTCTTGCGCAGTTGTTTTCTTACCTAAAATCTTCTCTATATCATCTGCCTCCAACACTTCCTTTTTTTCCAGGAGTTCAGCTAAACGTATTAACTTGCCTTTGTATCTCTTTAATATTCTCAGCGTTGTATCATGACACTCTTTAATTATACTCATAATTTCTTTATCAATACCAAAAGCCATCTCTTCACTATAGTTTTTTTCTTTAAGGAAGTCTCGACCCAGAAAAACTTCGCCATTTCCCTTCCCCAGAGTCATTGGGCCCATCTTTTCACTCATTCCGTAATCGCAAACCATCTTCCTCGCTATATGAGTGGCCTGTTCAAGGTCGTTCTGTGCTCCTGTACTCACTTCCTTAAATATGATTTCCTCACTGGCCCGCCCGGCCAAAAGAACACTCAGCTTGTCTAACAATTCTGACTTAGTAGCCAGGTACCTATCCTCCAGGGGTAACTGAAGGGTATACCCCAGGGCCACAGAACCACGCGGGATTATAGATACCTTGTGTATGGGGTCAGCATGGGGAAGAATATTCCCCACCAAAGTATGACCGCTTTCATGATAAGCGATGATCTTCCTTTCTTTGTCCTTCATAACTCTCGATTTCTTCTCTGGCCCGGCAATCACTCTATCTATGGACTCCTCTAGTTCCTTCATTGCGATTTCGTTCTTATTTGTCCGAGCGGCTAACAACGAAGCCTCATTAACTAAGGTTTCTATATCTGAACCTACAAATCCGGGAGTTCTTCGCGCCAGAACCTTAATATCCACATCCTTGGCTACAGGTTTATTTTTCATATAGAGAGCTAAGATAGCCTCTCTTTCTTTTATATCAGGGACATTAACGATAATTTTACGGTCGAATCTCCCCGGTCTAAGAAGAGCCATGTCCAGAACATCGGGGCGATTAGTAGCCGCTATGATTATCACCCCTTTACGAGAGGTAAAACCATCCAGCTCCACCAGTAGTTGATTTAGAGTCTGCTCTTTTTCATCGTGCCCTCCTCCAATGCCGGCGAACCTCTGCCTTCCCACAGCATCCAGTTCATCAATGAAAATAATGCAGGGAGCATTCTTCCTTCCTTGCTCGAATAGGTCTCTTACCCTGGAAGCCCCCACCCCCACAAACATTTCCACAAAATCTGACCCGCTAATACTAAAGAAAGGTACACCGCCCTCTCCGGCTACAGCCCTTGCCAAAAGGGTCTTTCCACAGCCCGGGGGACCTACCAGAAGTATTCCTTTGGGAATCTTTGCTCCCAATCTCTGAAATTTCTGGGGTGTTTTCAGGAATTCAATTATTTCCGCGAGTTCCTCTTTGGCTTCTTCTGCCCCAGCCACATCTTTAAAAGTGATTTTAGCCGCCTCATTGGAAATCATTTTGGCTTTACTCTTACCAAAAGATAGTGCCTTATTCCCGGTAAGACGCATTTGCCTCATAATGTAAATCCAAATCCCAACAAATAAGAGAATAGGCAAAAGCCCACCCAAAAGGCCGCCCAACCAGGAAGAACCTTCCGGATAAACCTCAATTTCCACCCCACTTTCTCGCAGAATACCAATCAATTCAGGGTCATCGGGAGCGACAGTTTGGAATCGAGTTGTTGCATTAAGATCTCCTGTTATCAGATTGCCTTTCATGCTAATCTTGTCAATCTGTTTGCTCTCTACCATCTCTATAAACTGACTGTAGGAAACTCTTGTTTCTTGCACCCGGGAACTGAGCTGGATGAAGTTGAAAAGAGATATGACAACTACAAATATTATGAAAAGAAGAAAAAGGTTTCTGATGAATTTGTTATTCTTCTTCTTTAAAGGCTGTTTGGGCGACTTCCTTAAAGGCTGTTTAGGCAATTTATTATTCATTCTACTTTACTCTCCTCGGACCTCTTTTGTTAGCATTCTATTATAAATACAAAAAAAAGCAAGCAACAAGTGAATCGTATTGCGTATATCGTACTTCGTATGGCGCAATAAGCGCCCCGCACGACGCATCACCAATTTTGTTTCACTGTTCACTAAAGATATTCTTCGCCATCCGCTAAAGGTCACACGCTATTCTCAGTGCATCCCTTCCTAAGTAGATAGCCTCACTTCCTAACTCCTCCTCTATTCTCAGAAGCTGATTGTATTTGCTCACCCTATCAGTCCGCGAACACGAACCTGCTTTGATTTGACCCGTCCCCATGCCTACCGCCAAATCGGAAATAGTAGTATCCTCGGTCTCCCCGGACCGGTGAGAAATAATAGCTGTGTAATTATGTCTTTTGGCCATCTCAATAGCTTCGATGGTTTCACTGAGTGTGCCAATTTGATTCAACTTAATAAGAATAGAATTGGCTACCCCAAGGTCTATCCCCTTCTTGAAACGCTGAGTATTGGTTACAAAAAGATCATCTCCCACCAATTGAATTTTCCCTCCCAGCCTTTCTGTCAATAGCTCCCACCCATCCCAGTCGTCTTCTGCTAATCCGTCTTCTATGGAAAGTATAGGAAAATCGGCTACCAGTTTTTCGTAGAAGGCAACCATCTCCTCAGAACTCATCTTCGACTTTTTTTCAGCTTTTAAGATATAATTTCCCTTTTCATAAAAACTGGAAGCAGCAGGATCCAGAGCCATGGCTATATCTTCCCCTTCCTTGTACCCAGCTCTAATTATGGCTTCCATAATTACCTCCAGTGCCTCTCTGTTGGAAGAAAGGTCAGGAGCGAATCCTCCTTCATCGCCTACTGCTGTACTGTATCCCTTCTTTCTTAAAACCATCTTCAGGGAGTGAAAAGTTTCACAACAAACACGAAGAGCATGCTCGAAATTAGAAGCTGCTATAGGCATAATCATAAATTCCTGCAAATCCACATTATTATCAGCGTGTTTCCCCCCATTCAAAACATTCATCATAGGAAGTGGAAGAATCTTTGCTTCTAATCCCCCTAAATATCTGTAAAGAGGTAATCCCAAAGAGTTAGCCGCTGCCTTAGCTACGGCCAAAGAGACCCCTAAGATAGCATTTGCTCCCAGTTTCTTTTTATTGGGTGTTCCATCCAGTTCAATTAACAGATTATCAATATAAGTTTGACAGGTAGCATCTTTTCCTTTAATCCGTGGATAAATAGCTTTGTTGACGTTTTCTATTGCTTTGCTTACTCCCTTTCCCATCCATCTCTCTCCTCCATCCCTTAGCTCTATCGCCTCGTATTCTCCGGTAGAAGCTCCGGAAGGAACGGCAGCCCTGCCCACAGATTCATCTTCCAGTAACACTTCTACTTCTACAGTTGGATTTCCTCGAGAGTCGATAATCTGCCTTCCTCGTACAATCTTAATATTCCTTGACACAGTTAAACCTCCACTATTCTTATTTTCTCTCCGCCTTCTACTTGCTTAAACGCTTCCACCCCTTCTTCCACTTCTCCTAGGATAATGACCTCGCTGGCAGGCCTGATTTCCCCTCCTTCACTGACAGGAGTGGGACCAAAGAAAATACAGAAGGCATTCCCCGGGGACCAAAAAGCTATATCGCCTTTATTCACTATTTTCCTTTTTTCTCCACCCGATAACTTGGCAGAAATTGAAAAATATATCTCATCACCCCAGCGATTAACGGTAGCCTCTAGAGGAAGGGACTTCCGCAGAGTTTCAGCGGCAGGAGAATCATTCAAAAGAGCTATCTTCTCAACCTTTCCCGCTATGATTCTGATTCGCCCTGGCATTACATTCTCCTGAAAATAAATGTGACTCTACCTACTGCCTTGAGCAAGTTTAGCCTTATATTCTTCCATTTTTTTCTTTAATTTTGAGGAAGATAAAGATAATATCTTAACAGCCAAAATAGCTGCATTTTTTGCTCCTGCAGTCCCTATAGCCATACAGGCTACTGGTACTCCCGCTGGCATCTGAACAATAGAATACAGTGCATCCAATCCCTGCAGATCCGAAGAAGCTAAAGGCACACCAATAACTGGCATTACGGTATTAGCAGCGATTGTTCCTGGCAAATGAGCTGCCCCTCCTGCTCCTGCAATGATTACTTGTATTCCTCTCTTTTCTATATTTTTGGCATAATCTGAAGTGGCATCCGGCATCCGATGAGCAGAGAGAATTTTCGTTTCATACACAACACCGAAATCATCCAGTACTTCTAAACACTTTTTCATGACTGGAAGATCAGACTTACTACCCATTACCACACTAACCTGAATCTGAGACAATTAATCCTCCTTCTAGTTCATCGATAAAAATAGCGTATAGCGTTTAGCGGGTAGCGTATAGTAAAAAACAAGAAATTCAAAACCATAGGGAATACTTCATTGATGAATAAACAACTGCTTAGCTATCTAACTAACGGGCCAGCAACTACGAACAATGAACCAAATAAGGGATTAGTAGATTACCTTATTCAGGGGATATTCTACAATCCCCTCCCCTCCTAACTTCTTGATCTTAGGAATTAATTCCCGCGCCTGTAGTTCATCCAGAATTACTTCTATTGCCAACCACCCTCCTTCGCTGAGCTTGGAGATAGTAGGTTTCCTTAACGCAGGTAAAGATGTAAGTAATTTTGTTAACTTAGCTTCAGGAACATTCATCTTTAATCCCACTTTCCCCAGTCCGTTCAAGGCACCTTCCAGTAGAATAGCCAGATTCTTTATTTTCTCTTTTTTCCAGGGGTCTTCCCAGGAAGATATATTAGCAATCAACCAGGTAGTAGACTCTAAGACCGTATCTATGACATCGAGCTTATTAGCTCTCAGGGAAGCTCCTGTCTCGGTAAGTTCAACAATAGCATCTACCAGATGGGGAGGTTTTACCTCTGTAGTTCCCCAGGAAAATTCTATCTCAACTTCTATCCTTTTTTTTCTAAAATAATCCTTAGTCACCTGGACTAATTCTGTAGCTATTCTTTTCCCTTTCAGATCCTCCGCTTTTTCTATATCAGAATCTATAGGAGCAGCCAGGACCCATCTTACCTTACCTAACCCCTGCTTAGAATATAGTAGCTCCTTCACTTTCTTTACTCTGGCTTTTCTTTCCAAAATCCAGTCGTACCCAGCTAATCCTATATCCAACATTCCTTTTTCCACATAAACAGGAATTTCCTGTGTCCGAATTAACAAACATTCCAATTCCTTGTCATCCACAGTAAGGATATAAGACCTCTCCCCCATTCCTATCTGGTAACCAGCTTTTCTGAATAAATCAATGGTCATTCTCTCCAGACTTCCCTTAGGTATTCCCATTTTCAACTTTGGCATCTTTAACCTTTCTTCGATGCTCGATGCTAGATATTCGTTTTGGTTTGATCCTCTGTCGTTCGTTTTTTGTCTTTCTTCTTTTACGAGCATCGAGCATCCAGGATCGAGTATCTAGAACGCAGTGAACTATCAACTATTTCCAGAAATGTCTAGTTCTTCTACTTTCTTTCCTATTTGTTCAATTACCCAGTTATTATCCTTAACAATTAGGCTATTATCTACTATTTCAATAGAGCCTTGAGGGGAAAGAAGTTCTTCCAGAGAAGGGACTATCTCCCCGGCCTCTACATATTCCAGATAGAATGTCTTTGTTTGCGGAATCCTATTAGACTCTTCCAGAGAAAGGATCGCCTTTTCTATCTGAGAGAGTTGATAGGCTCCGTCTTCTACAATCAAGCTGTTCTCTTCTTCTATTTCAATGCTGCCCTTCTCCGAAATAAGCGACTTCAGTATTTCCTCGGTCGGCTGGACAGAAGAGAATAGAAGAGAAAAAATTCTCTGTCTTCTTTGTTCTACAAAGGAACCAATGCCATTGAGCACTTCCTGAATCACCTTCACTCTATCCTCATCATCTCTCACTAAAATGGAGTTGGGTGGGGCTTCTTTTGGATTTATCTCTATCACTCCCTCAGCAGAAACCATCTCACCTATCTGCCTGGCCATATCTTCCGCCAGAGCATAGGTGAAAGTAAAAACTCTCCTGGTTCTTCCCTGGATTTCCCGGGGAGTAATGATGCGGGGCTCAACTGTGACCACCAGATTCCTCTTGGATGTCACTTTCTCGCTCCTCTTAAAAAGATTACCTATTACCGGAAGTTGAGATAGGATAGGAAGACCGGCAACGCTTTCCGTCTCTTCCTCTCTCATCAACCCTCCAATGACAATGGTTTCCCCGCTCCTTACCGTAATGTTGGTAGGTGCGATTTCTCTATAAAAAGTCGGTTGTTTGAACTTAAATCCCTCACTAGGTCCAAAACGAGACACCATTGGAAAGATAGACATCTGAACAAGGTCCTCTCCCACAATATCAGGCAGTACCTGAAGTACAACCCCCACTGTTACGTACCCATACTTCGCTGGTATTACCTCTTCTCCTATCCTTGCCTCCTCGCTAATCAAGTAGGGCACATCTTGCACCACATATATGCCGGCTACCTGACCGCTCAAGGTACTCACCTGAGGTGCCGATAAAACTTCAGCTTCTCCGGTGCTAATAAGCGCATCAAGGACAGCCTCAAGTTTTTCCTTGCCCGCCGTCAGACTGTAGAAACTATACTCGAGTGCCCCTCCATCAAGTTCTAAGCCTGTGCCTTCTCCCACTTCTCCCGAGGGAACCTTGACTCCAGTTAAGCGCTGCAGGTTAATGCCGAATTCCCGCGTGGCACTCTCACTCAGTTCCAGAAGCCTGGCCTTGATTTGAATCTGCCTGGTTTCCAGAGGAAATTCAGCTTTCGCCTTTTCCACTTCATCGATCTGCCACCTGCTCGCCCTTATGGTTATCCTGCCGGTAGCCGTATCTACTGACATTGAGGACTGCCCCCCTGCTCCAATACCTAGAAGTAAGAACAAGACAGTAAATATTGTCAATACAGGAACTACTTTTCCTATATTCATAACTCCCTCCACTATTATAGCTTTCGATAGTGCCAATTTTCTTTGGCAAAAACTTGATAATATAACTGTGCTGAACAATCTATTCTCCTACCTCGGCCCTACCGTACCCAGATTGATTTCCAGAGTGGGAACTTCCATTTGCATCCATTCTCCCTTGGGCTCCAGACCTTCTATATCCCCCGGCTCGATTCCCAGGATATTAGCCATAGCCAAAGCTATGCGCTCTAAGGACCCTTCCCGGATATAGAATGTACGGTTGATTATCTCTTCCGCTCGTGAGGAACCATTCATTTCTTCTATTGTTTCATCAATCTTCTGAATATTCCTCTTCAAGTCGGTTATATAAATTACATTCTCTTCCCCTTCTGGCAAATCAACTTGAGTGCTTTCCGCCTTAATTTTTTCTGGATTCTCAACCATTTCCTGTGGAATTATGATGTACTCACTCTGATCATTCACATTTCCTGTTTCTACTTTTTCCCTCATTTTGGCAGGATGAATCTTCCCATGCTCACTCACCACATTGTTCACTTCAAGATAATATTTGGCTTCGTAAGGGGTCAAATACTTGAGCACATATCTTTTTCTTCTTATCAATTGAGCTTCCAGGGTATCCTCTCGGTTAACCAGCTCCTTAACCCTGTCCAGATTCTTCTTTACATCCTTCACAAGGATAGTGTCAGTCTCTTCTCTTGTCTCCAATAACTTCTTTCCTTCCTCAGAAAGAAGATCCCCTATCTGTTCAGACAGAGAAGACAAAGGAGCAAACTTAATTTCATAGGTTTTCTTAACAGGAA
>WJOQ01000165.1 GCA_009618505.1 Clostridia bacterium
ATGGCCGGGAGTATCAATAAATACTATCTTTTTCCCTTTACATTCCACCTCTGAGGCTCCAATCTTTTGAGTAATCCCTCCCACTTCCCCTCCAGCCACGTTAGTTTTACGCACAGCATCCAAAAGGGAAGTTTTCCCATGGTCCACGTGACCCAATAAAGTCACGACGGGAGTGCGTGCTATTAATCCTTTCTCTTTAGGGGAAGGTTTCTTCTTTACCAGCTTTCCTTCTACCCTCTTAATCTCCTGTGCGGAAAGACCACTTACACTGGTCTTTCCTTTTATCTTCAACTGAGAAAGAACCTTCAGAAGCTCCTGGTTAGATAGATTCAACTTTCTGGCCAACTGATAAATACGCATTAGTCCTCCCCTTCCGGCTCTTCAGGTTTCTGGTTTGCCTGGCTGGTTTCCTCCAGAATCCTTTCCGCTGTCTTAGCCCCAATCCCTTTGACTTTGCACAAAGCTTCTACTCCACCTCTCAAAATATCCTTTTTGGTTAGGAAACCAGCTTCTCTCAAAGAAACCAACGTTTTCTCTCCTACTCCGGCCAGATGTTTCAAGAAAGTTGTCTCTTCTATTATTTGGCCCAGGGATCTTATGTCAATCTGCCAGCCAGTTAACTTTGCCGCCAGTTTTACATTCTCTCCCCTACTTCCAATAGCTAGAGAAAGTTGGCTGTCAATAACTATAACCTTTGCTTGCTTTTTGCTTTCATCAAGTTTAACTTCGACTACCTCAGCCGGTTTCAATGAATTCTTTATAAAGGTAGAAGTATCTTCACTATAGCGTATTATATCAATTCTCTCATCTTCCAGCTCCCGCAGGACTGCTTTGATGCGAGAACCACGCAAACCTACGCAAGCCCCTACAGCATCCACCTTTTCTTCCGTAGATTCCACCACTACCTTGGCTCTTCTACTTGCTTCTCGTTTTATCTGCCTGATTTTGACAATATCTTCTTCTATTTCTGGCACCTCCAGCTCGAAGAGTCTTCTCAAGAAATCGGGATGGGTCTGAGAAAGAATAATGCGAGGACCTTTAGGTTCTCGAGTAACTCGTAAAATATAAGCTCTTACCCGTTCTCCCTGTCTATACCTTCTACCAAGTAACTGCTCTCTCTTAGGAAGAATCCCTTCTGTTTTACCCAGATCAATAAGAATGAAGCGATCAGCTCGGTAACGCACCGTCCCACTAATTATTTCTCCTTCTCTTTTCTTGAATTCCTCATAGATTAGATCTTTTTCCATCTCCACAATTTGCTGCATCATTACGTACTTACCTGTGCTAGCAGCAATCCTACTGAACTGAAGAGGATCTGTCTCTACTTCTATTTTATCTCCCAATTTTACCTTCTTATCAATTTGCTTCCCTTCCTTTAAAGAAATCTCTATTCCAGGATTGCATACTTTTTTCACTACCTCTTTAGTAACCAAAACCTGCAGCCTTTCATTTTTTTCGTCTAAAAGTACTTTCAAATCTTCTATTGGCTGATTATATTTCTTTTTATAAGCAGAGGTCAAAGCCTCCTCAACACTTTTTAATAACGCCTCTGAAGAAAGGCCTCTTTCTCTCCCGACACGCTCTAAGAGAAAGAAGAATTCACTATTCTGCATCCTTTATTAGCTCCTTTATTCTTTGGGAAATCCCGTTTCTCCCGACTTTTTCTTTCTCCCCTTGCCGGCGAGTTTTGATCTCTATCTTATCTTCCTTTAGGAAAATATTACCAAGAATTACCTTAAAAGGAATACCTAGAAGATCTGCATCACTGAACTTTGTTCCTGCACTTACATCCCGGTCATCCCACAATGTATCTATTCCTGCTTTTTTTAAACGAAGATAAGCCCCCTCTGCTGCCCTAGCAGTATCAGGAGAAGTGGCTATAACTACCGCTTGAAAGGGAGCAATCTCCTTTGGCCAGATAATACCATCCTTATCATAATTCTGCTCAATAACTGCTGCTAAAAGTCTGCTCACTCCTATACCGTAACACCCCATGATGAAGTATTTTTCCTTTCCCATTTTGTCCAGAAAAGTAGCTCCCAAGCTGGAGCTATATCCTTCTCCTAAGTGAAAGATCTGACCTAATTCAATTGCTCTTTTTATTTTTGTCTCATTTCCACACAAAGGACAATTATCTCCTAAAACAGGAAACCTTATATCGCCTGTGAGAGTCGGTTTGAAATCCCTATTAGGATTAACATTTACTAAATGAACATCCTTCTTATTGGCTCCTGTAACGAAATTCTTTCCTTGCATCACTGTATTATCCACCACAAGCTTATTTCTGTCAAGCCCTACTGGTCCAACAAATCCTATCTCTACTCCTATCTCTTTTCTGGTCAGGTTATCTGAAGCCAGTTTTAGCTCCTTTGCCTTAAGAACCAATCTCAGTTTCTCCTCATTTACATAATGGTCGCCTCTGACTAAAACTGCTATCAGGCCTTTATCAGTCTCATAAAAGATGGTTTTTAAAGTCTTCTTTTCCTGGCAAGCAAGAAAATGGCTAAGTTCTTTGATGGTCCGAATTCCTGGTGTAGATACCTCCTTCACTGGCTGCCTTTCACCCTTTTCTGCCTCATCTGTTATACAGACAGCTCTTTCCAACTTAGCTACATATCCACATCTTTCACACTCCACTATTCTATCCTCACCTGAATCAGTTAGAATTATGAACTCATGCGAGAATTCTCCTCCCATAGTTCCTGTGTCAGCCTCTACTAATCTATAATCCAAAAGACAGCGAGAGAAGACTTTCTTGTAAGCCTCTTTCATTTTCTCATAAATCACTTTTGCCTCTTCTTTGCTCTGGCAAAAACTATAGGCATCTTTCATCAAGAATTCCCTTGCCCTGATTACTCCACCCCGTGCTCGCGGCTCATCCCGAAATTTTGCCTGAACCTGATAAACTATGACCGGAAGCTTTTTATAAGAGTTTATTTGCTGTTTAATCAATTGAGTCATTACTTCCTCGTGGGTAGGACCAAGCACAAAGTCAGCTCCTTTTCTATCCTTAAGACGAACAAGTTCCTCTCCCCAACTCTCCCATCTTCCGCTTTTCTTCCAGAGCTCGGCTGGTTGGACAAAAGGAAGAAGTAATCGCTGCGCTCCGATTCGTTCCATTTCTTCTTCTATAATGGAAGTAATCCTGGCCAAAACCCTATACCCCATAGGAAGATAAGAATAGATACCAGCAGCAAATTTCATTATCAATCCTGCTCGAAGCATTAACTGGTGACTCACACACTCAGCTTCCCTGGAAGCTTCCTTAGAAGTAGTAACTAAATATTGAGAAAATCTCATTAATTTAACCCCTTAATAAAAAAATAAGAGCCCTTTGGGGCTCTGGCATAAAAGCCATTGAGGAATGCTTTCCTGTTTACAGTATAGCCTATCAACAAAAAATGTCAATAGAAGCAACTTTAAATAGGGACAGCGACCATTTTTTCCATTGAATTACTCTTGCAAAATAAAAAGCTTTGCCTATTATATAGCATGTGGCAGGCTAAAAAATGGTCGCTGTCCCTATTTAATTAGACTTTAATTACATAAAGGGGAATAAGCTTGGCTGCTATTTCTCCCAGCTCCAATTCTAATAGTTTCAAAGCTACTTCCCTTCCCCTATATATGAAAGGAATATCCCGAACATCAAAAATAATCTGTTTACCCCGGTCATTAGCTGCATCTGCCTTAAAGTATCGTTTTCCCCCAATTTCATAAACCTCTTCTACGCTTAAGAGCTGAGGAAAGGTATATCCTCCTCCGTGAGGAATGAGGTTAGCCTGCCTTAATCTTTGATATACTCCCAGCTTCCTTGCTCTCTTGCCAAATCCTAGACTTTCGATACTTTCCGGTCTAAGACTTTTACATCCCTTTAGCAAGTAAGCCGGTAGGTCTGCTCTGAGAGTTAAAGGATATAATTTGCTTTTGCCATTTATATAATGGGCTCCCAATAAAATCTCATTATAATTCAAAAGTCCCTGGTGAGTTTCGTTAGATATTAATTGACAATCCCCAAATAGTTCCTTTGCTACCAACTCTCTTTTCTGTTTAGCGAATGCGTCAGCAAATTGATAAAGCTCAAAATATCGCTTTGCTTTTTTTCCTTCCAGGATAGGTAAAGGACCAAAAGGAGTATTAACACAGTCTGCTTCTTTTCTAAGAGCAGGGGACTTATCATAATAAAGGCCCCAACCAAAGGGACTGTTTTCTCTTAATTCACTGGCTGAGCCATGAATAACAAATACATAGGGAGAAACCTCCACCTCAACCATTGGCTTGACAGAAAAAATCTCAATAAAATGATTTCCTTTACTAAAATCCCACTTTACTTTGATTTTATTGACAAAACTTTTCTTTTTCTGGAAAATCTCAACTTTCTCTAGAAGTTTTTTCTCATCAGGATATTTCTCTAAACCTCCTACCAACATCCCACAAGCATTTGGCTTGGTATCGAGGACAATGATTTCCTCGTCTCCCTTCCCCCAACTGATCTTTCCTCCATAACCAAAACCTGCCCTCCATCTATTAACATTTCGGGTAACCGTCATATCAGGAGTAGAAATAAAAGTTGAAAG
>WJOQ01000297.1 GCA_009618505.1 Clostridia bacterium
TAGAGGGGGATTTTCGGACTTTTAGGTCCTAATGGATCAGGGAAGACTACTTTGATTCAGATTCTAACCGGTGTTATAAGACCTAGTTGTGGCTCAGTACAAATATTGGGATATGATCTCAAAAAAGAGATGAAGCTAATCAAGAAAAATTTAGGTTATTTACCTGAGCATCCAGGATTGTATGAAGACATGAGGGGGCTGAAATTTTTACAATACATGGGGAGGTTAAGTGGATTAAGTAAGAAAGAAGCCCAAGACAATGCTAAAAGGCTGTTGAAAGAAGTTGATCTCCAAAAGTGGGAAAGCACAAAGATAAGGCGATATTCAGCAGGAATGAAGCAAAGAATAGCCTTTGCCCAGTCACTTTTAAATAATCCTCAAATTATCTTTTTGGATGAGCCCACAAAGGGCTTGGACCCTTTAGAAAGACAAAAGGTTTTGAATAAAATTAAGAAGATAAAAGAGCAAGGGAAAACAGTATTTTTATCCTCTCATATTTTAGTTGAAATTGAAAAGGTAGCAGGTTGTATTGCTATAATAAGCAACGGAAAGCTGCTATTCCAGGGAATGATAGAAGAGATTAAGAAAAAAGGAGGTCTTTCTTCTGTCTATCGAAAAGTCTTGATTGGATAAGAATTATGATGTATCTACCAGCCATTTTCTACCAAGAAACTATTAACTATCTGTCTTCTCGTCGATTCATACTTTCTTTGTTATTGATTTTCCTGCCTGCCATATGTGGGATATGGTTTTCTAATATGATGTACCATAATCCCTCAATAATTGCCAGAATGACAGGGGGATGGATTGTAGAAGTAACACCAAAGATCTGCATGATGGCCTATCTGGATGTTGCACCATTGCCTATAGCCTTAACTGCAATTATTAATGCCAGTGATTTCATCGCTGGAGAAAAACAAAGAGGGATGCTCGAGCTTCTAGTATCCAAGCCTTTACACCATTGGGAAATCGTAGTAGGAAAATATTTATCATTCTCTCTGGTCTTCCTAGTTCTGATCTTTATTAAATTGAACATCTTTAACTTTGCTTTAAAGTTTTTAGGGATTGGTCTGATAGAAAACAGAGTACTCCTTAGTTATATAGTTGCTTTGGTCTTAACAGGAATTGTTTATACTTCAATCTCAACTTTGCTTTCAACTCTGATGAGAGGTGTTCTTGCTGCTATCCTGGCTGGATTTTTAATATTAATTGCCTGGTATGTTTTTGACTGGATGATACTTTACCTTCCCTTATCAACGTCTAATACTTTAGAAAAATTTTCTCTTTTCTATTACATAGATAATATCATCGGTTACATGTCTTCAGGAAAAGCGGCTCTTCTCTTGAGAGGAGGAGTTTCCCCTAAAGTATCTGTAAATTTTTTTCTTAAATCCTTGATGGTTATATTGGGGATTCTAAGCTTGCTTCCTATTGCGCTCTCCATAATCATATTGCAGAAAAAAGATACTACTAGATAGCTAATTCTCACATAGCATAACATCGTGGACTCTAACTGGATAAAAAAGTTATAGCACTACATCGTGGACTATTTATAGTTTGGTATAACATATTTGAATTCCTGAACGAGTTCATCGAATAAAGAGACTTTTAAACACTGCTCTTTGATATAAATAGTTGCCTTTACATATTCATATTGGCAATCTGGCTTTACGAGAAACTTCTCTCCGAAGATATGGAGGATTCTGTCACTGCGAATGAAGCGTATAAGATGGATCTTTCCTTCCTGCTTGTAAGAGATATCTTCCATCGAGAACTCTGGATCGAGGAGTCTTGGTTTAAAGTTTAAGGTGGCCTCAAAGGCTTGAGGAGTCATTCCTTTCAAAACACTATAGCAGTGATTGTTGTTATGAAATACCTCAAATCTTATTTCTTCCTTCTGTAAGTGATAGAAGTCCTTAAACTGTTGAACTCTAAAGAATCGTTTATCCCATACATCATTGAAGCGTTCTATCTCAGCCATCCGCCAGGGCTCTCTAAAAGGAATAAACACTGGTTCAATCTCAAGGGAGAGGCAGAGTTTTATAATCTTACCAAACCATCTGGGACGTCTCTCAGAGCCTGAAAAGACCTGTTGATTGTCAAACTGAGAGTATTCAGGAATACCAAGAACCTTCCAGACAGTAATGAGAGCACCCATGACTTCTGAGGCATTTCTAAAAAGAATGCTCTTAATCTTTACCTTATGTCGAAAGAGTTCCATAGTGTTAAGAGAATAGAAGCGCTCCTTAGTGTAGAGATACCTTGGTCCAACGAGATCTGTCTGATGGAGTTTGTTAGAAGTATTGGCCTTAATAGAAGGATAATTCTTTTTTTTGGACTGATAACCTTTTTTCCGCTTCTTGGTGAGACGGTTCCTCTTTAATACTCTGTCAATGGTCCAGACTGGAGGAGGTTCAATATCGAGTTTTGTAAGTTCCCATGCTATAGTTCCTGCTCCAATCTGAGCATACTTTGTATTTTCGAGCTTTTTTCTTATTTGGATGATAAGCTGTTCCATATCGGGGTCAAGAACGCGACGGGGTGACTTAGGAGCCCTTGAGAGTTCTTTATACCAATGGTGATCTCCGTGGTGATATCGATTAAGCCACTTAAAAAACCAGCTCTTTGATCGGTCGAGATCCCTGTAAACACTGGATGGTCCTTCTCTACCAAGATAACGCTTGATTGCCTTGATACGTAATTTCTCCTCCGTTTTGTTCATTTACCTTGGCCTCCTTTCTAGGTCAAGGTTTAAACAAAAGAATTACAGAGTCAAGAAAAGCAACTATTTAATTTTCAAAGAACAGAGTCCACGATGTTATGCTATAAAATCTTTTAATTAGAGTAAACGATGTTGTGCTATTTATACAGTCCACGATGTTATGCTATTTGTCAGCTAATTTGTTAAAAGTACGCCATCTGCTCCCGAGGTCATCATTCCGTTGACTCTAACTTAACAAGTGGTACTATTAATGGGGGCAGGTCAACAGATTTTAAGTTAAAGTGTAACACGCTACGCTGCCACAACAGCGCTACATAGGCGGTGCTATTTATCAGCTCGTATCTCGTAAATAAAATACTGGGCACTCCTTAGAAACAAAGGGGGATTTGAAGCCGAGCCTAAAGAGTGAATAATGAACTAATAAGAGAGGGGATTCCTCTCCTCTCTTATTTATGGTCCCAATTATTGAGTAGATTTTTTGTAACTAGCCAACGTAGAAACGGATTCCTGCTCCTATGGTTATCCCCCCAGCCTGGACTGGGTTCGTCCATGTAGTTAATAATTTATCTACCCAAAAAGAATTGGGATGCTCTATGATAGTCCACTCACTGGGGAAAGTCACTGAGCCCCATTTATCATCTAGACAGCAAATCCTATCCCGAACAGAATGTAAAGTCCACTAAAGTCAAGCTTTGCCGTAACTTCTTCCGTCTCATCGACCGGAATACCAAAGAATTCACCCTTAGTCGTTATTTCGCCCGTGGTCTCTATTTCCCCAGTAGACCTATAGCCTAACTCTGCTCCTATGGTCAGACTACCAGTGGAATATTCACCCCCCAGGAAAGCGCGATATCCCATTTTGGACCCGCTAGATGAGCCATCCATAGTTAAATCCAATAGTGTACCCGACCAATCACCACTCAATTCTTGGGTTTGAGTAATAGTATTTTTTCCCATGTAATAGCCGGGTCCGCCACCAAGAGTTAGCAGAAGATTTCCCATGGGCAAAGTCAGTACTGGTTCAAAGGATACAAATAAACAAGAGGCACTTACGCTAGTTGTCATCTTATCTGTCATATCCCAATACCAATCGTCCCAATAGGTGGCATCATACCCAAAATCTGACTTCATACCCGTTAGATACCCTACATTTGCCCGTAATCCGAACATCTCAGTTATTTTGTATTGTGCGTATCCCTCAACATCCCAGCCTCTGGTTATTTTTTCAGCCAGGTCAATAGTGGCCGTTCCCCCCTCAAACTCCACCTCCTCTTTTATATCCTCTAGACCCTGATTAATTTCATCTACCATATCGTTCCAATCTTCCGTGAGCATATCCCCGCCCTTTATCAGGGGTGCCATCCATCCCATTCCGCCTTTTACTCCAAAGGATAACTTTCCTGCAGCAAATGCACAAGTAGCTAACCCAAAGACTAAAGCTACTGCCAAAACCGCCATCAATCCTTTTATCTTATAGTCTTCCATCCTTTATCTCCCGTTTTCTTAATCTTTATTTTTTCCTGATTCTCTTTCGAAGAATTCACTCTCTTGGAAAACTCATGCCTCTCTTCTTCCTTCAAAAGTCACCCCCTTTCTTTTACAAAGTGTCTGCCTTAGAATCTCATAACTATTCCTATTCTATCATACCTCAGCCGAAAGTCAATAGCAGTAGGACATTAGCAAGTCACTTATCCCCGTCTTCCTTTTGTCGTCGTCGGGCAAGATGATTTAGAAGTCTGTAATAGCTCTCGTTATCATCGGTATTCACAGACCTGGATGCTCGACCAGAGATCTCTTTTTCTTCTTGCCTCTTTTTCCTTTTCT
>WJOQ01000191.1 GCA_009618505.1 Clostridia bacterium
GGAAAAGAGTGGACTTTATCAAGCTACCCTGGATATAGAAAAGGCAATTGATGGGGCGGATATTATCTATACTGACACCTGGGTAGATATGGAGCTTTTCCTCGACCCTAAATTTAAAAAAGAGAAAGAGATGAGAATAAAGAAGCTCAAGCCTTATCAGTTGAATGAGAGTCTATTGAAGGGTAAGGATATTCTCATTATGCATGACATGCCTATTCATGAAGGATATGAAATAACCAGGGCAGTGATAGAGAGTTCCCATTCTATTATATTTGAACAGGCAGAGAATCGACTTCATGGAGAAAAAGCTATTCTTTTGAGACTGCTGGGGAGAATATGAAATTCTTAAGCTAAGGAGAGAAAAGTGGATTTTACCCTGAATGACGACCAGGAAATGATTTTAGAATTAGTGGATGAGGTGAGTGAGAAAGAATTTGCCCCCCGAGCAGATGAGATTTCTGCTAAGGGAGAGTTTCCTGCTGAAAATATTAGAAAGTTGGCTGAGCTTGACTTATTTGGCATTACTATCCCTGAAGAATACGGGGGATTGGGAATGGACTATCTTACCTGGACCCTGGTTTCAGAAAGAATCTCTCGAGCTTGCACCACCACCGGCTTAATTTTCGGAACTAACCTATTATGTACCTATCCTCTTCTCCAGTTTGGTAATGAAGAACAAAAAAGGAAGTATCTTCCCCCTTTGGCTAAAGGTGAAACACTGGGTGCATTTGCTCTCACTGAACCGGAAGCAGGTTCGGATGCGGGGAATGTCCAGACGACCGCGATAAAAGAGAAGGATTCTTATGTCCTTGATGGAACCAAAATCTTCATTACTAATGGAGAGGTAGCTGGTACCTATATTATCATTGCTAATATGGATAGAGCCAGGGGACCACGCGGTTTAACCGCTTTTATTGTAGAAAAAGGAAATCCCGGATTTACCTTCGGGCAGCATTTTGATAAAATGGGACTGAGTGCTTTGCCCAATGTAGAGCTAATCTTCGATAATTGCCGGATTCCCAGTCAGAATCTTTTGCACAAGGAAAAAAGAGGGTTCAGGGTGGCTATGCGTACCTTCGCGGCAGGGAGAATAGGAGTAGGCATTGGAGCCCTGGGGGTAGCTGAAGCTGCCTTTGAAAAAGCCAAAGAGTATTCCAAGGAGCGAGTGCAGTTTGGTAGGTCCATCTCCAGTTTTCAGGCTATTCAACACATTCTGGCCGATATGGCTACGGGTATAGAGACAGCTAAATACCTTCTTTATCGCGGAGCCTGGCTTCTGGACCAGAATAAGCCATTTGAGAAGATTTCTTCAATGGGAAAACTCTATGCTTCTGAGGTGGCTATGAAGGTAGCTACCAAAGCTGTTCAAGTTTTTGGCGGATATGGTTATACCAAAGATTATCCAGTAGAACGTTATATGCGGGAGGCAAAACTCTTTGAAATAATTGAGGGAACTTCTGAGATTCAGAGAGGAGTTATTGCCAATTTCATTTTGAAGGAATAAAGCATGCATATCATTGTTTGTATTAAACAGGTTCCAGATACAGAAGAGCTGGCCAAAGTAAGAATAAATCCGGAAACTAATACCTTAATTAGAGAAGGGGTGCCCAGTATAATAAATCCCTTTGATGAAAACGCCATTGAGGAAGCTTTGCGACTGAGAGAAAAAAAAAGTGGCGAGGTAACAGTTTTGTCTATGGGCCCTCCACAAGCAGAAGAGGCTTTAAGGAAGACCCTGGCTATGGGGGCAGATAAGGCCATTCTTCTTTCAGATAAGACGCTTGCTGGGGCAGATACCTTAGCTACTTCCTATACTTTAGCGATGGCAATTAAGCAACTTGGAAAGTTTGATCTAATCCTTTGCGGAAAGCAGTCTATTGAGGGAGATACAGCTCAGGTAGGGCCAGGGATTGCGGAATGGCTTAGTATACCTCAGCTAACCTATATCAGGAAGTTAGAGGTTAATGATAATAAGGTAAGGGCAGAGCGGGTTCTGGAGGATTCTTTTGAAGTGGTAGAAACGTCTCTTCCTTGTCTGGTTACAGTAACTAAAGATATAAATGATCCTCGCTATCCTTCTCTTAGAGGCCTTCTCAAGGCAAAAAAGGAAGAGATACCCATTTGGGGTTGCCATAATTTGGCAGTAGAAAGGAAAAGAGTAGGAGCGGATGGTTCTCCTACTCAGGTGATTAAAGTTTTTACTCCTCAGCCTCCTGGAAAGGGAGAAATTCTTTCAGGAGAGATTTCTGAGGTGGCAGATAGATTGATTAGGGAGATAAAGAAGAGAAAGATAGTTTAAAATTGTTTAGGAGAAATTAATGGCAAGAATTGAAATCTTGATTGATAAGTGCACCGGTTGTAAGAAATGTATCCCCAGTTGCCCTTTTTCTCTTATTACGGTTGAGGATAAAGAAGCAAAGATAATGGAAGGTTGCACTTTCTGTGGTGCCTGCCTGGAGGCTTGTCCTTTTGAGGCTATCTTGCTGGAAAGAGAAGAGAAAAAGACAGATTTATCTTCCTTTCGGGGAGTATGGGTATTTGCCGAACAGCGAGATGGGGAGATTATGCCAGTAACTTACGAACTTCTTGGAGCAGGAAGGGAACTGGCTGATGACCTGGGGGAGAGTCTGTCGGTGATTTTATTGGGAAGTAACTTAAAAGAGAAAGTCAAGGAATTGTTGCAATATGACCTGGAGAAAATTTATCAGGTGGAGAGTCCTTTTCTTAAATCATATAAAACCAGCCTATATACCCAGGCTATGACAGATCTGGTGAGGCGAGAATGTCCTGAAATTATTTTAATAGGAGCAACTAGCCTGGGAAGAGATTTTGCCCCTCGCCTGGCTACTCGTCTTAAGACGGGCTTAACTGCTGACTGCACAGGTCTTAAAATAGACGGAGAAAGTAGAAATTTAATTCAAACACGGCCGGCCTTAGGGGGGAATATTATGGCTAGCATAATATCGCCCTACCATCGTCCGCAAATAGCTACAGTGAGACCTAAGGTGATGAGAAGAGCAAAGCCGATCAGCGGTAAGGACATAGAAATAATAGAAATAGAGGCTCGTCTAGATGAAAAGGATGATTTAGTGAGTATCCTTAACATAATTAAAGAAGAAGGGGAAGTGGCAGACTTACAGGAAGCAGAGATTATTGTTTCTGGAGGGCGAGGGTTAGGAAAAGCAGAGAATTTTTCTTTAATTGAAAAACTGGCTGGACTTCTGGGGGGAGCGGTGGGAGCTTCCCGGGCAGTCGTAGATGCAGGATGGATTCCCTCCTACCATCAAGTAGGCCAGACAGGAAAGACCGTCCAGCCCAAACTTTATATAGCTTGCGGTATTTCTGGAGCTATTCAACATCAGGTGGGAATGAGAACTTCAGAGATTATTGTGGCTATTAATAAGGATGCAGAAGCTCCTATTTTTGACATTGCCACCTTTGGCGTAGTAGAAGATGTGCATAAATTTCTTCCTTTATTCATAGAGAAATTGGAATCAGAGAAACAAGCAAGCACCCCCTCGCCCCTTCCCTCTCCCCTCAGGGGAGAGGATTAAGGTGAGGGGAAGAAAATTGTCCGAGGCGTTTCTTGGAGTATGAAGATGTTTTCACGTAATTTAACAGAAAAAGAGATAGAGATGATTGGAATAATTGAGGGTTTTGTGCGAGAAAAACACGCACATAGCATAGGTCACGACTATTCTCATATTATTGAAGTTACTCGTCGAGCTATAGAAATTGCTCAGATGCTCTCTGAACCTGTAGATCCTTTCATACTTATTTGTGGAGCACTTTTTCACGATTTGGGTAGAGTAGGAGTTCCTACAGGAGCTATGCACGGGATAAGAGGAGCTGCTTTTGCTGAGCAGTTCCTTAAGGCAAGCTGGATAGATAAAGAGACGGGAAAGAAAATCGCGAGAATTATTACCCGTCATACTCCTACTTCTCATATGCCGCCAGAAACAATGGAGGAGAAGATTGTCTATGATGCTGATACTCTGGATCGGTTCGGTTGGATTGGTATTTTAAGAGGCATAATGGGTAAAACCGGCTCTATCGAGGATATTATAGAGAAGGTTATTGCTAAAAGAAGTAAAGATTATGAGTTATTGATATTTGAAGGGAGTAAAGAGATAGGAAAAGAAGCTTATGAGAATTCTATATTCTTCTTAAATGAATTGAGAAGAGCCCTGAGGGAAAGAAGTAAAGAGATAAAAGAATTATCCCTGCCCGGGACAGAGCTTTCGCGGACCAAATAGTTATTATGTTGTTCGATACTTAGGAATGCGGAGGAAAAATGGATAAAAAAGAATTTCTCAATCAGGCAGAGAAACATATTTTCTCTATGGGTTTGGGCGATAGTGGGAGTAAGCTGTGTAAAGCCAATATGAAATATGGGTTAGCTAAAATACACTATTGGCAAGAAAGTTTAGGTATTACTCCTAAGGCAACTTTTATTTCTACTCCTGATATGACGGTTACCCGAAATGTTAATAGATGGAGGGCAA
>WJOQ01000345.1 GCA_009618505.1 Clostridia bacterium
GAGGCAGGTTTGGTATCAAAAGGGATACTGTTTCTATTAGTCACTATCCCTGCCTCTTCCAGAATAGTGGCTGCTTCTTTTCCGGTTATGTCTTTGTTAGACAAATCAATTAAGAGAAGATGATTATCTGTCCCTCCTGAGACCAGACGAAATCCTTCCTCCATTAAAGTTTTGGCTAATTCCCTGGCGTTAGAGATTACCTGTGCCTGATATTCTTTGAATTGAGGTTCTGCAGCTTCTTTGAAGCATATTGCTTTTGCTGCTATGGTATGCATAAAAGGACCTCCCTGTGTAGCGGGGAATATGGCTTTATCTATCAAAGAAGCATATTCTTTTTGACAGATAATCACGCCCCCGCGCGGACCACGTAAGGTTTTTTGAGTGGTAGTAGTAACTATATCAGCATAGGGCACAGGATCAGGATGCAGGCCAGCAGTAACCAAACCTATGATGTGAGCTACATCAGCTAGAAGATAGGCTTCTACTTCATCAGCAATCTCTCTCCAGGGAGCAAAATCTATGGTACGCGGGTAAGCACTGGCCCCAACTACTATTAACTGAGGATAATGTTCTTTGGCTATTCGCCGAATTTCCTCATAGTCTAACATTTCTGAGTCTCTATTTACTCCATAATGAATTATTCGGTAATGAGTATGGGGTAAAGTTGCTTTGTTGCCATGAGAAAGATGTCCTCCATGAGAAAGAATAGTATCCCCTGGATTGAGTAAAGCTTGATAGACAGCTATATTGGCTTGAGTTCCTGAATGTGCTTGCACATTTACATGTTCGCCTTTAAAAAGTTTTTTTGCCCGCTCAATAGCCAGCTCCTCTATCTCATCTGCAAATTGACATCCCCGGTAGTGTCTTTTTCCAGGATAGCCCTCAGCGTATTTATCAATTAAGATGGAGCCTTCTGCCTCCCGTACAGCTCGGGAGGGATAGTTTTCTGAAGGAATCAGGGTGAGAGTGTCTTGCTGCCGGATAGTTTCTTTTTTCAGAATATTATGAATCTGAAAGTCAGATTCCTTTAAGGATTTATTCACAAAGGTTTCCTTTCAATGTTTGAAATGTCTTATTCCAGTAAAGAGCATTACCATTTTGTATTGATTGGCCGCCCCAATTACTTTATTATCTTTTAGAGCACCTCCTGGCTGTATGAGAGCAGTTATCCCTTTCTTTTTCGCTTCTTCTACTACATCCGGGAAAGGAATAAAAGCGTCAGAGGCTAGAACTGCGCCTCTTGCTCTCTTGTCAGCCTTTTTGAGGGCCAGAAGGCAGGCGTCTATTCGGCTCATTTGGCCTGCACCCACTCCTACTACGGTCTTATCTTTAGCCAGAACAATTGCATTGGATTTGACCCATTTGCAGACGAACCAGGCAAATAATAGATCATCCCGCTCCTTTGCTGTAGGAAATCTCTGGGTAACTGTTTCCAAGTTTTCAGAAGCATATGTTTCCTTATCTTGCTCCTGCAGGAGAATCCCCCCTTTTATTTTCTTTATATCCCATTCTTCTTTAGCTAAAGACCGATTAATCTTAAGAATTCGCACATTCTTTCCCCATTTTTGTCTGGTCTTTAGGATGTCTAAGGCTTCCTCCTCATAACCAGGAGCAATTATTGCTTCGATGAATTTATCCGGAGAAGCTATCTCCTCAGCAGTGGCTCTGTCTATTCTTCTATTTAATCCAATAATACTGCCAAAGGCTGAAAGAGGGTCTCCCCTATAGGCTCCTTTAAAGGCGTCGGCTAAGCTTGAGGCGCAACCTGCTCCACAGGGATTATTATGTTTTATTACCACTGCTGTTGGCTCCTCGAATTCACTAACCAGACCCAGAGCAGCGTCTAAGTCTAGCAGATTATTGAAAGAAAGCTCTTTTCCTGATATTTGTTCGGCTGCCGATAAACCAGTTTCTTTTTCTTCTTGATAAAAAGCCGCCCTTTGATGAGAGTTCTCTCCATATCTCAACTCTGCTCGTTTCTTAAAACTCAAATTTAGGATATCTGGGAATTTTTGATTTCTTTGTTTTGCCAGATATTGACCTATAAAGGAATTATAGGTGCTAACTTCCTGGAAAACTCTGACGGCCAGGTCAAAGCAGGTATCTTTACTGAGAAAACAATTGTTTTCTTTCAGTTCTTTGAGAACCTGGGGGTACTGTTCAGGGTTACTTACCGCCGCCACATAGGAAAAGTTTTTGGCTGCTGAGCGAAGCATACTTGGTCCTCCTATGTCAATGTTTTCCAGAGCCGTATCCAAAGATATTCCCTCTTTCTCAGTAACCTCTAAAAAAGGGTAGAGGTTAATTACTACCATGTCAATGAGTTCCAGGTTATGCTTTCTTACTTCTTCCATCTGCTCAGAGCTTTCTCTTATAGCAAGTAGAGCTCCGTGAATCTTAGGATGCAGAGTTTTCACTCTTCCTCCCAGCATAGAGGGACTTTGTGTATATTCTGATACATCTCTTACCGGGATACCTGCCTCTTGAAGGGCGCGTGCTGTTCCTCCTGTAGAGAGAATTTCTATTTTTAGATTGCTTAATTCCCGGGCAAAATCAACTATTCCCTTCTTATTAAAAACACTAATGAGCGCTCTTTTAATCTGAGGCATAACCTTTTCCTTTCCTTATTTTTCTGTCATTACGAGCCTACGTTAAGCAGGCATAGCAATCTCTTAAAATTGCTTTGTTTGTGTTTGCAACGGCGTAGTTCGCTGGGTATTTAGGCAAGGATAGAATAGCAGATTTTTCTCCTTCCGTCAAGAAGTGCCTCAGGAGGTGTTTTTGATTGCCATAGAAAAGGATTAT
The DNA here is from genome assembly GCA_009618505.1 of Clostridia bacterium. Next base: position 2,806 of record WJOQ01000345.1, read on the forward strand.
GATATAATAGATAGTGTTGGAGTGGGTATATTTATAAACTAGGCGCCTGTGGTTCAGTGGATAGAACGTCGGCCTCCGGAGCCGAAAGTCGCAGGTTCGAATCCTGCCAGGCGCACCAAGCAGTCTCTTTGCTGAAAAGGGTTTCAGCCTCCAATCAAGCCTATTATTCCTTAGAAAGAGAATCTCTCACAGAGAAGTCTTGGCGGTAAGGGGATGACATTTTCACTGTGCAAAAAGGGTGACGTAATTACTTTGGATTGACAAATCAATTCCGTTACTTGACATTGTGTTCATTGTTGACCTGCCCCCCTAGGATCGGTCCAGTTATTGTGTTAGACTGAGGATCGATATCAGGTGATACAACGAGTAAACTTTTTTAGAATTAGACGAAAAACCCAAAAATATAGATAAGCTTGGTAAAAGAATTTGAGGTTTACGAAGATGCTATAGAAAGAATTCTGGGAGCCAAAAAAGGCACTATTAATATAGTCAACCGAGAAACGCCAAAAAATTTTCAAGAGAAAATTAAAACATGAAAAGATCAAAAATTTATTAAAGCGAATGAAGAGAGGGGTTATTTATAATAAATAATTAAAAGACCTAGGAATTAGTAGAGGAGAAAGGACAAATGTCTTTAATGGAGCTGAATAAGGTAAAAAAATCTTATCAACAAGGTAAAATAGAGGTTCCTGCTTTGCGAGGAATTGACTTAACTGTAGAAGAGGGGGAATTTACTATTATTTTTGGTCCTTCTGGTTGCGGGAAAACTACTCTTTTAAATATGCTCGGTTGCTTAGATACACCAACAGAAGGGGAAATTTGTCTTAATGGACGTAAGATAAGCGACCTTTCTAAGAAAGATCTGGCTATGACCAGACGTTACAATATTGGTTTTATATTTCAAAACTACAACCTGATCCCGGTTTTGACTGCTTATGAAAATGTGGAGTTTGCTCTTCGTCTAATTGACCATTCCTCAGAGAAACAAATAAAAGAAAAAGTATTAAAAATGTTGGAAGAAGTAGGTCTAAAAGGATTGGAAACCCGAAGGCCGAATGAACTTTCGGGTGGAGAGCAACAGAGAGTAGCCATTGCTCGGGCTTTAGTTAAAGAGCCCAAGATTGTTTTGGCTGATGAACCAACCGCTAACTTAGATTCTAAAACAGGAATTGAAGTGATTAAGATTATGGTTAAAATGAATCAGGAATTAGGGACCACCTCTATTTTCTCGACCCATGATCCTCAGATAATGAAATATGCTAAAAGATTAATTAACCTTAAGGATGGTATGATTTCTACTGATGAGAGGAGGGGTAGAGGTGTTTAGTATTAAACTTGGTTTTAAAAATTTAACTCGTCAGAAAAGAAGAAATATAATCACTGCTATGGTGATTGCCTTTGCCTTTTTTTCCTATCTATTTATGGATTCTATGATGAACGGCATGGAGGAGATGTCCTTTGAAAATATAAAAAATTTAGAGACCGGGGATATTCAGATTACTTATCCTGAATACTGGGAGGAGAGGGAAGAATTACCTCTGGAAAATTTAATCTATTTAGATCAAGACGTAGAGGAGAGCTTAGAAAATATAGATGGATTATCAGGAATATCTCCCGAACTAAGATTTAGCGCTAATCTCAATAATGGAATTGATGAATTACCGGTCATGGGTTTGGGAATAGATCCTGAACATTATGAA
>WJOQ01000288.1 GCA_009618505.1 Clostridia bacterium
AGCTGCTTTTGTTATTAGCTCAGCCTAAGATTGCTCCGAATAATAAGAAATGTGGGGGGTAATGATGACATTGTCCAATTTCAAAAGGGGACCTCTTGGGGCCAGGTGGCTCTTTTTCCATAACATCCAGAGCAGCTCCGGCGAGTCAGAAAGATCATATGGGTCGATGAAGATACCTAACAGACGGAAGTAGTTCCTCGAGTTCTATTATATCCCAATCGTTTGGAGATATCCTCACCCGCTTGGATCAGAGTTTCCTTCAACTTTCTCTTTTTATTAGCCTTCATACGGAAAGCAGGAACAGAGAGGCTAACAGCCGCTATCACTGTGCCGCGATGATCTTTTATGGGAACAGCTAGACAACGGACATCTTTCTGGTGCTCTTCCCTGTCTTCTGCAAACCCTTGCTTTCTAACTTTGCTCAGTTCTTCTCTTAGCTTTTTCTTGTTGGTTATGGTATTTTCAGTAAAAGGGGAAACCCCCTTTTCCTTAAGGACTTTTTCTTGTTCTTCTTGGTCAAGGTAAGCTAATAGAACTTTACCTAACGCAGTGCAGTGGGTAGGTACACGCCTGCCCACTCTGGAAACCATCCTTATACTCTGAGAAGATTCCTCTTTATCCAGGTAAAGAACTTCTCCCTCATCTAAGATGGCCAGGTGAACAGTCTCATTTAATTGATTCTGTAACTCCTTAAGATAAGAAGCAGCCTCTTTTACTAGCTCCATCCCCTGGAGTTTAGCCATACCCAGTTCTAGTACCTTCAATCCCAGTTGGTACTTCTGCGTATGGGAATCCTGCTCTACATACCTCCAATATCTTAAAGTGTCCAGAATGCGGTGGATGGTGCTAGGGTAGATACCTAATCTTTTGCTGAGTTCAGCTATACTCAAAGGAGAGTTCTCTTGAGAGAAGATCTCAAGAATTGCTAAAGATTTATCCAAGGCCTTCAGGGGATAAGTGGGTGCCTTTTTAGACAAGCCGTTCCTCTTCTATATTATAGAACTTAATTCTATAATATAGTATAGTCAAAACAAAATTTTTGTCAACCGGAAAATGAGTGAGAATACCCCCCAGCTCTGCTGTGGGATCGTTCACTTGGAGCAGGTTTTCTTGATTAATTGGTACAGACTTAAATGCTTTATCTTCTCCTGGTATACCTTTCAATGAACCGGTATGGATACGGGAGAGGGACATCGCTTGCTTTTTTCAGTTTATTCATCTGTTCCTCTGAAAGCTGCCAACCAGTGCACCCTAAATTTTCTTTTAGCTGCTCTAAAGTGCGTACGCCCAAGATGGAGGCAGTTATGCCGGGTTGTTGGAGAATCCAGTTCAGTGCTATTTGAGCAGCAGTTTTTCCGCAATCTTTGCCTATTTCAATAAGGTTATCAATAACCCGCCAGGTGAGTTCATTTTCACGCTGCTCTGGTTGATCATCCCATCTATCTTTCCTACCCACTCTGCTGTTGGATGGAGGCGGCTGATTTCGTCCGTACTTGCCGGTAAGCCACCCGCCTGCCACCGGAGACCAGGCCAGAAAACCGACTCCCTCCTCTCTGCAGAGGGGGAGAAGCTCCCACTCTGTACTTCTCACAATGAGGCTGTATTCGGCTTGCAGAGCGCTAAAAGATTCCCACTGGTGAATTTCGCTGAGCATTAAAGCTTTTTCCAGTTGGGAGGCAGTGTAATTAGAAGCCCCCATATAACGAACCTTTCCGGCCCGAACCAAATCATCCAGGGCACTCAGGGTCTCTTCTAATGGTGTTGATAGATCAAAACAGTGAATCTGGTAAAGATCAACGTAATCTGTTTTTAGTCTGCCTAGACTCTCATTGATGGAGTGGAGAATGTGCTTTCGCGACGCGCCGGCATCATTAGGACCATCTCCGGTAGGAAAAAAGACTTTAGTGGCAACAATCACCGAATGTCTGTTTTTTCTCGCTTTTAACCAGGAACCGAGCATTGACTCTGCTAGGCCGCTATTATATGAGTCGGCTGTGTCAAATAGATTACCTCCCGCCTCCACGAACAAATCTGCCAGGGCATGAGCGGTTTTCTGATCAGCACCCCAGCCGAACGTTTGTGTTCCAAAAGCAAGCTCAGAAACCTTCAAACCGGTATTCCCAAGAAATCGGTACTCCATATCTTTATTTTCCTCCTTTTTATCTGTTCTAAAAAATCATAATTTCTCTGTCTATGAACTTACCCCCTCACCCTTCCCTCTCCCCTGTGGGGAGAGGATTGAGGTGAAGGGAAAAAGGAAATTTCCATACTATTAAATTAAGGAAAAACGGAAATTGATGGCTAAAACCGTGCGGGGAAAACGCAAGTTCTTAAATCATCTCCCATCATCACTTACTTATGGGGATCAAGCCCTTAACGAAATAGCGCTGCAGACTAAGAGCTATAATTACGACCGGAGCTATGGCCACCGTTGACATGACCGATATGTCCCACCACTGGGGTCCCCTTTGAAAGTGCTGAGAGGCAATCAATATGGGCATAGTGCTAGCTTTATCAAAGGTCAAAATTAGGGCAAAGAGAAACTCATTCCAGGCAAAAATAAAACAGAGAAGAAAAGTAGCCGCCAGGCTAGGCAGAGTCAGGGGAAGGACTACTCTGAAGAATATCTGAGACCGTGAAGCTCCATCAACCATGGCTGCCTCTTCGATGGAGGTAGGAATTTGTGATAAGAAATTCCTCATCATCCAGACGGCGATAGGCAAATTGAACGCTGTATAGATGAGGGTCATGCCAAGCCAAGTATCGAGAAGATTTACTACCTTAAACATCAAAAATAAGGCCAGGGCAATCACAATGGGCGGCATCATCCTCTGGGAGACTATCCAGACAAGGATATCGTGATTACGCAAAGGGCCAAATTTAAACTTAAATCTGGTCAAGCCATAGGCGGCCATGGTGCCCAATAAGACCGCAAGTAGCGAGCTAATACTGGCAACTACGATACTATTAATTAGCGGGCGAATCACCTCTTCTCTTTCCACTGTGAATATCCTTATCCACCATTGCACTATTGGCCTAAAATCTACCCAGGGAATATATTTGGGACCTAGAAAGACGTCTAATTTTGACTTAAAGGAAGTGGTTAGCATCCAATAGAGAGGAAATAGAACAAAAACTGCCCAGGCAATGAGCAATAGATAGGTGGTTACCTTCATGAATCTTTCATTTCTGACAGCTTTCATTCTAGGCTAATCTCCTGAGAGCGTCTGGTCATCAGTAAGAAAATAATGGAAATTACCAGGATAGTGGCAAAAAGGCTAAAAGCAATGGTGGCCCCATATGCTAAATCGAAGGCGCGAAGTCCCAGACTGTATCCAAATAAAGTCATAGTTTCAGAATATATCCCCGGACCTCCTCCAGTTAAAATATATATCTTGTCCACTATCTTGAGGACCTCAATGGCTCTGAGTAAGATGGCGGCGATAGATGCCGGAATCAGTAAGGGAAATATAATTTCCCTGAATAGTCGCCAGCCAGAGGCACCATCTACTTTGGCCGCTTCCAACAAAGCGGGCGGAATACTCTGAAGACCAGCAAATAGGATGAGAATCATAAAAGGTGTCCACTGCCAGATATCGGTTAGTATAATTGAATATAGGACTATCTTCGGCTCCGTTAGCCAGCCGACGGCAGGAAGGCCCAGTAAGGGTAAGACATGGTTAATGGGGCCCCGAGTAGGATTAAACATCATTCTCCACATATATCCAACTGCAATGGGAGTCAACATCATGGGAAGGAAGAACAGAACTCTAAAAAATGTGCTCCCTTTCACTCCTCTGTTTAGCAGTAAAACTAACCCCAAGCCCAAAACATATTCAATAGCTACCGCAATCACTGCAATTAGAACGGTGTTGGATAAGGCATTGTAAAAGCGTTCATCATTAAACAGCCTCAGCCAGTTCTTCAGTCCGGCAAAATGAATTTGCAGGCCACCCAGAAAGGATACTTTACCAAAGCTTAAGAAAAGAGAAAAAAGGAAAGGAAATATAGTCAAGAGTAAAAGGATTATCACTGCCGGAAGAATGAACGCCCTTCCTGCTTTCTTTCCCCTAAATGAGCTCAATATGTTTGTCATTGGCATGTATTCATCTCAAATATGACACGTCCCCAGAAGCCTAGAAACCTTTAAGCCTCTGGGGACGGTGAAAAACCAGGTTGGTTTACACTTTCTTTTATTCGATAGGTAACCCCAGCGAGGCTCTGTAGTTTTTCAGCTGTTTTTCTTTACCCAGATCTTGGCTTATTGCCTCCCATTCTTCAGCTGCGTCATCAAGGGCCTGCTTTGCCGTTTTCGCTCCAGCAAGAGCCATGGCAAGTTGAGCATCAAGAGCTTCAAAGTAGCGGAATGCTCCCGGAATTCTTATATCAGGTTGAACGTTGGAATGAGCGATAGTCGCTTCTATGGCCCCCAGATAGTCTTCTGG